>NZ_DCEN01000049.1:194052-198832 GCF_002316955.1 Proteiniphilum sp. UBA1028 | reverse complement strand
CTATAAAAATAAAGCCTGACACAGTTTAATTTACACAACCTCTACAATATCAATCATTCCATCGAAAGCGCCAGCACCTAGTTTCTCATGTTTCGACTCTTTCTGAAACCTTGACAATTCAGCTTTTCATGGCCGTGATGTCATCAGGGATTCCTGTTGACTTCGGTTCCAGTATATTGAAGTTTTTTCTTCTTGAATCCTTTCTTTTCCATCGTAATACCATTTTTCAGCAAAGACAACACTGAATCACACTGGGATTTTGCTCCCCATACATCACACATCAGGATTCCGGTTCTACATAGAGTCTTTCCGATTCCCTATTTCAATTTTCACACTTCCTCCCGAAGTTAAATTTAAAATGAGTGTAGAAGAGTCTCTTTTATTGTCTACTATTTCTATATTTTTAATTTTCGGATAAGAAGACACTGTGTATTCTTTAATAGGATTGAATTCTCCATGAGGTTCCAGTATAGTAACATAGGTTCTTTCAGACTTGTTATGGTCTCGTAGCATATACATCTGATCGTTTCTTAAATTGAAATTTGGATCATTGGCACCTATTCGGGTCAAAAACAACTCCGTTTCTGGAGTTACATTTGTTGTTAATGAATAAAATCTGTTCCCATTGAGGAAAGTCAATGACGAGACAGGAAGATCGGATTTTCCTTCTGCTTCCAGCCATAAATGCTGATATCCGTTTTCATCACCAAACACTTGCTGTGAATCTAAATGACGCTTATAAGTAAAATTGGCACCTATCAATTGACCTTTAAAGTAAAATGGCAAATCTAAAGTATGCTCCGACTTACCACTCACGGTAAATATGTCAATCAAAACAGGACATTCAAAATTAGAATCCTCAACTATAGCTACCTTACGATTTAACTTTATACCTGGATAGGCGGTTGAGTCTTCGGCAGCTGCAGCCACCATATTTTCCTTTTGGATGAAAAAGAGATGCTTGGGCGAAAAGTTTTCAGAGATGTTTATATCGCCATTATAATGTGACTGTTTATCAATCACAATCGTGTTGTGAGCAACGGTTTGTTTTGCGAATGAGTCATTCTCCGGCAGATAATGCCCTCCATTTTTTTGCTCAATATTCAGAAAACGAACAGCACCATAATCTTGCAAAATATTATTACCCTGATCATAAAAAGAAATAGAAAGCTTATCAAAATGACCATGGGAAAGCCCATGAGATGTATATTTAAATACAACAATAGTTTCATCCTCATTTTCAGCACGTAAAATTGCAACTGCACCTTCATCCCCCTTGGCACCATCCTTGAGTAAAACTGATCTACTCCTGAAAGTATTATCTTCCTTATTATTGATTGCCCGGGCTACTTTCATGCCATCTCCGGTTAAAATAACCCTATCTTGCTCCTTTGCAATACTCAAGAATGATTTATAACCGTCTGGATTCTTTGAATAAGCAATATCCAAAGCATATACCAATTCTTCACTATGCCAGGTTTTTTCTAATGCATCATTCAAGTAAAAAAAGAGACCATTAGAATCAGCCAACTGAAGCTGAGATGCAACAGCCTTAAGAAGAACGCCATCTTTATATCCAAAGATATCCAGCTCGGGTTGATTATTGTCAATAGTACGGGCAAATGTAATAAACGGATGCAAGGCATATCTCTGATAATAGGGACCTTCGGTAAAATATCCATCAGGAGAAAACAGTTGATTTATTTGAGCCAAATAGCCACCTTGGCCATTTTTATAAAAACCGTATAGAGATTTATCAATTAAATCTTTGTTCCCCATAGCATACCCTATCATGCCTACAGCAACAACAGCCCAGGTTCCATGATTATGAATCCGATTAAATGTGGAAAGATTATCTTTCGTCAAAAACTCGGCTATTGGATAAAACAAACGATTTTCAATATATTCTCTTTCTTCAATAGTAAGAAAATCATAAATGCAATCATAGGCTTGTGCTGCGTAAACCAGCCAGACACTTTCATTTAATCCTTGCCAAAAAATCTTACCTCTATAATTAGATCTTGTTACAGGATGGAGTGGTAAACCGGGATACATTTCTGCATATTTTTTCAACATTTCACGTACGAAAATGGCATATTTCTCCTCTCCCGATATTTGATACAATGCGCCGGCGTTCATCATTTCTTTGTAGTTTTGCTTATGACGCTCGTGTGTATAACCTCCTCCGGCATCCTTTGGCATCGGCACATCCATGGATAAGTTTAAAATATCATCAATTTCGTCTTTCACCATCTTGTATGAAGCGAAAAACAACGGTGCATCATTTAAATTTTGTTTTATGTCCTGTACATCGGCATGAGTAAGCAATAGTCTGGGATGTTCCTGCAGTTTTATATTGGCAGATAATACAATGGGTATAATGAGTAAAAAAAGTAATATTTTTGGTTTCATACGATTATCTATTCTTTTCGTTATGGTGCATGTGGCTCACTTTAATCATATATTTGGGTGATAGTGATTATCACGCTCATTTCACAATCCCATTTATTTATATAAGCGATTCATTCTTACCTTACCCGAGTGATTATATGTAATATTTTCAATTTGGATATCGTCCCATGCAAATTCGTCAAATAATATGGACGCACCTCCTCTTCCGCTGTTGTTAAAAATCAAATTACTTATCCGTGCTTTTTGCACACCTATTAGTCTTAAAGTAGAGCCTCTTTCCTGATTGCTACTATCTGTAAATGTTGAGTTAGTGATATATATTGAAGGACCTGAAGTACTTTCATCATTACCTCCACGATAAATATTAACAGATGAGCCCAATATTTTCTCAAAGTGACAATTATCAATGACCACATTTTCAGCGCTATATTTTCCAGTATCGTCCTTTTCTGCGCTTAAACTTATTCCCTCTCCCGAGATATTTTGAAAACGACAATTATTAAAGATCAAAGAATCTGCAAATGTGTTCTTCTGAGCTTTAAAACCAGCAAATGTAGATTCTTCGAAATAAATAAAATCACAATTTTCTATTGTAGCATTATATTTTCCACTCATAACCTTAGCCGGCGCAATCCCTGCAAAAGCCCTACTCTTTCCCTCAGCGGGTCGACCATTAAAAATAAACCCTGATAACTTGAGATTACCCCCGTCTGTAATCTGAATCATTGGATTACCTGATACAGACCCGATATATCGAATAATTGGCTTGTCGTCATCAGTGGATTCAGCCCTTATTATAAGATGTTTTTCTATTACGATAGGTTCTTCAAGTAAAATATCGGAAGATGATTTAAGAATAATTGTATCATTGTCGTCAGCTTCTGTAACTACTTCACGAAATGTATCCGCATCACTTACAACATACTTTTTAGCTGATATGACACCCTCATCTTTCACTTGATTATCGAACCACTGAGCACCGCAATCTCCTCTCTCGATGGGTAATGTTAAATCGGGCTCATTTAATTTTTGATATTCAAAACCTTCTCTTTTTATTGTGCTATTTTTAATATCAAAAATATTACCTGAAAAGTTAATTCCTGAAACATCATCGTTTTCAATAAATAACTCCATTGCATTTCTATTAATAATTATATTTTCAGAAAAAATTGTTTCTGTTGGTGGCAAAGTGCGCTCATTATCTTTTCCAACGCCAAATTCTATATTATCGCAATCAATAAACACATTTTCCATTATCTGCGTATTTTTCACCTGATGATACCTGTTAATCAGCGAATTTGGCACAGCATTCATCACAGCCAAAGCAGCATAAAAACGTTTACCTGTTAAATCCTTTAAATAATTTCTTCTTACAATATGATCTTCTCCAACGATTCTAATTCCGCCTGTGTTAGGTTTTCTGTTACCTAAAAAAAAGTTCTCCTCCACAACATTGCCATTGCCATGTCTTAAAACCAATTCACCCGATGATTCAAAGAATACGTTGCGAGCAATGTAGTTGTCACTTGATTTAATTGATACATGCTCTACCTCACCATCACAATGCTCAAACCAATTATCTAAAATTTGTGTTTGTGATGAGGCTAGTGAATAGGTTGAGTTACCCACCCGCATTGTCTCTGATCCATTAGAACCATAATTTGGACGTTTACCAAAAAAATTGTGGTCGATAGAATGTTTGTTCTCCCGATTTCGATCTTCATCAAGCTCTACAATCAGAGTTGTTCCAGCATTTTGTTTACCAAAAAGGGTATTATGATCAAATCTATTATTCTTTCCATAAAAAGCCACCCAAGAATTACTGGATGATCTGTCTTTGGGGTTGTAGCTTTCAATCACAAGCCCTGTAATTCTACAGTTGTTCGCTACTTCTTTATCCAGTCTGTACTCAATTACAGGACCCTCTGGTGAGAATCCATTCACAAAATACAAGTTATGTATTTCAAGATATTCACCTGCAATTTTAAGATTTGACTCCCCCTCTAATCTCACTTGCCCTGCTGTTTCAGCCATTACAACAATGGGTTTTTCGGCAGTTCCTTTTGCATAAGCTCTGAATACAATATCCTTATAAACACCGTTTTTAATAACAAAGGTATCTCCGGGCAAAGCGTTTTTTAATGCAGAACTCAATTCATCAAAACTACTGTAGTTTTTACTTTTGTTGCAAGCGCTAAAAACAGTTAGGAAGGAAATAAAAAAAAATATTATTTTTTTGTTTTTCATTTTAATTCAATTGATTATGTTTATTTTTGGCTCCAATGTCTCAGAGTAAAATACGACTAAACAGGCAATAGTGACCTTGTTAGCGTTATAAAAGTCACTATACCTCATTAGACCTGGTAGA
>NZ_DCEN01000049.1:190547-193939 GCF_002316955.1 Proteiniphilum sp. UBA1028 | reverse complement strand
ATTAGACCTGGTAGATTATGTATTTTCTACCACAACTATGTATAAAGAAAAATTAAAATTGATTTCTGGCAAATTTCATTACATTTTCCAAATGCTTATTCATCAATTCAGCAGCTTCGTCAGGATCTTGTTTCCGTATTGCTTCCAATAAGGATCTGTGTTCTTTCACTGTATTGTTCAGTTCTCTTGTAGAAGAACACATTCTGTATTCTGTATAGGATGATATTATATCAGGTATGATGATTTCCAGCAATGATTTTAATACTTTGTTATTGGAACCTCTTACAATTGCTGTATGAAATGCAAGGTCTGCCTCGTAAGGATCATTATTTCGATTCACTTCGTTTTCAAAATTAACTACAGCCTCTTCGATCTCAGTTAAACTTTTCTCACTTCTTCTCACAGCACATAATCTGGCTGAATTAACTTCTATAATCAGTCTGGTTTCTACCAATGAGAAAAAATCTCTACTTCCTACTTTTAAAATATTGGAAATTAGTCCCTCAATTGTGTCAATACCTGAGTCGGCAACAAATGTACCATTTTGAGGATATGTTTTTAATACCCCATAAAACTCTAACTTTCTAATTGATTCACGAACATATGTTCTGCTTACTCCGAAAGTTTCAGAAAGTTGACGTTCTGATGGTAGTTTATCTCCATGTTTCAGTTTACCAGATGATATTTGATTTTTTATCTGTTCGATTATTAAATCACTGGGAGATGCGACATTTATTTTCTCAAACTGATTCACAGGAATTTCCATAGCTTTACGTATTCAATATTTACAAATATAAGAAATAAAATAATTATGCGGAGAAAAATTAATTATCTTTAGATAAATGATCACTCACTCTACCTGAACGTTCATCTTTACGAATGTTTCTACTTTGGAAACAATATCAATCAGGCAGATTAATTTTGTAATATAACAACCTGTTTATATCTGGCAGGACATCCGAATATCCCTCCTCAATGTTTCTCTGGTTATCATAGCCAATTAATTTCGAAAGATCAAAATATTCTTTTTTCCCAGTTCTCAAGCCTGCATCGTAAAGCAAAATAGCAGCTCTGTCGGTGTTAAAATCATTGATCTGCGTATGAGGCCATGCATCAGGGTTCTTGTAGTATGGTATCATATATTCCAATGCCAAGATCATACCCCTGTCATTTTCTGACTGGTATTCCCATAGATTCAATCCATTTTTACTACACATTTTATCAGAAAAAGACAAAGCTTCTAAAGCGAAGGTCGAATAATGAATACCCAACGTTCTCTCCAGCTCTTTAGGGAAAGAACCGTCAGAGTCTATTTGAAGGGCAATACGAGGTAAAAACCTTTCATTCACAATCTGCTTGAAGTAGTCATAATCTTCTTCAAACATAACAAGAACCTGATTAATCACTTCGTACCACAATCCATGATTATTTTGTGCCTTTAATTCTGTCAGACCGTTGGTGCTATTTTCAATCCAATATCTAAAGGCCTTAGCCCAGTCTTGTAGTTCTTTTTTGTCCTCACTTGACCATGAAGAAGAACTTTCAATTATTTTGGCTGCGTTTAAAGCCTTAAGAAATCTTCTGGAATCGATAATCCCAGTACCCCGGATATGTTGCATACCAGGAACATGCTGTGCATAGGTCATATTTGGATTCATACCTGTGACAGGGTCTAAGAACCAAACTCTTACCAACTCAGCAGCTTTAGCTGCATACTTTTCCTCTCCTGTAAAAAAATACATAAGCGCAAGAAGTTCAGCATTTTCAGCAAAAAGAGTACTATTTACTCTTTCCGGATATTCATATACTTCGGGGTTTCTCTTCCCATCATCCCGAATATAAGGTAGCCCGTCAGCTTTTGAAGGATCAGGCCACCAGTACGGAGATAATGTGATGTAATCTCTTGGATCCTTACTGGGAGCGATATTTTTTTTATTTTCTGAAGCTACACTTAACGGTTTCATATGTAAAGAAACCGTGTCTACATATCTCTTAATAGCCTGGTAAATAGGTGTGATATGTTCATCGTTGTTGCGTATAGCTTCTTTTGCCTCCTCGAGCAAAACATCATGATAAATAATCGAATACATCGGTTTTTGATTTTTTGTAGTTGCCTGGCAACTGCTCAACAGTCCGATGGATAGGATTATATTCAGTAATAAGTGCTTTTTCATTAATATGCTTTTTTTGAAAATTAATATATCATATAAATGTTACAATATATCAGGGAGACACCTTAATAGATACATCCCTGATATAAAGCCATATATTTATTTTTTTATCATTCTGAAAAATTATTTAGCCCAAATAATATCAAATATCAATTCAGGGATACGACCATTCACAGCATCTTTAGGCATCTCCTTCAGTTTGATTATACCATTCTTACCTGTTGTGAAATTTCTAACCCATCCTATACTATACTCATCCAATGAGAAATGCCCGGAGGATGCACTAAATCCGGCATTAGAAGATGATTTGTAAACTCTTGGAGCACTTGTTGTCGGAAGTTCTATACCACTAAATAATTCACTGTTCAGTTCAATGATTGTTCCCGCTTCATATGCCTCTATTACTCTTAATTCGTCGGGATTAGCCCTATTTAAAGCTTTGAACCTTGTCTCAATTCCTCCTGCTCCGTAGAAATCATTCCATGAACCATCCTGGGGATCAATTGTAACATTATTACATTTGAAATTTTTCACTGTATTCGTGGCATTATGTGGTCCATATAGCTGTACATATCCAGATTGATCATAAAGGAAAAAGTCAATGCCGGTTCTATTTTCAAATGCGGAACAACTATTGTATACAGCACCTGTTTCTGCATCAAAGAAAGCATCTTCTGTTCCACCATATCCGGAACGAGCGCTCAGAAGAACATCAGTATGTTTATAATACCTTGGTTCGTTGGGATCTGTAATTAAACTAAAGGCATCGGTAATAATAATTTCTTCTTCACCATAATACACACCTTTCAAGGTTGCTGATGCCATGCTCCCTCCAAAATAATTTGGATACATATCAAAAGTAATGCTGGTATCAGTTTTTGATAATATCATCACTTTGGCATTACCAATAAAAATAGAGTCAATCAGGGATAATTTATCACCTTTTATCTCAACAGGAGTATATTTAGTAAGAGATGCAGGGAACTCAAAAACACGTGGCAATTCACTAATGATAGAGAAAGTATTTCCACTTGGCCCAATTTTGGAATTTTGAGTACCATCAAAATAAATAAAACTTAATTCTACCGGACCTTGCGCGTTGGAATAAGGCACTTTAAAAACAATTTCATCACTCATTTTACTAATGATTGAAGCTTCATCAGTACCAAGCAACACTGCGTCTATTGTATTTAAATTATCTCCGTAAATCACAATATCAGC
>NZ_DCEN01000049.1:177242-190249 GCF_002316955.1 Proteiniphilum sp. UBA1028 | reverse complement strand
CCGCCAATTTGAACTTGATCAATACGATCAAGGTTTTCTCCAATAATTGTAATTTCTGTACCCACATCTCCGGACTTGGGTGAAAATTCAGTAATTACAGGAGGTTCTACTTTAAATTCTTCTATCAAGGCACTTTCATTACAAGCGATGAAAACTATCGTTGTAAGAAGTAGAAGAAGCATATAAATATAATTTCTCATCGTTTTTATATTTTAAAGATATTAATAACCTGGATTTTGTGTAATATGCTGATTAACATCAATCTCCTTTTGAGGAATTGGCAAAAGGATACTACTTTCGGTCATTGGAGGTATTCCATCAGGTAGCAATGAATAATATTCCTCCTCCTTAAAATGAGTATTGAGAACAACCAATACTCTATTTGTACGTATCAAGTCAAACCATCTATGATTTTCATAAGCAAGTTCAATTCTTCTTTCCTTTTCTAATGCCATACGCATAGAATGAGTGCTGGGAAAATCCTCAATTTGTAATACAGAGACGTTTGCTCTTTCGCGAACCTCATTCAAATAAGGCAATGCCGCAGAAGGACCTTCCAGTTCATTTAATACTTCAGCATACAATAAAATTATATCAGAAAAACGTAAAACAGGCCAATCTTTATCTCCATCATATCTGGAGAGTACCGGCGAAAGATATTTTTTCACGTACATTCTATCAATTGTTTGACCTCTTTCATTTACATAATTTTCTGCGAGCGTCACATTTTTCCTGGCATCATCTTCTTCATAACTAACAACAAGACTCATTGAAGGGTAATTGTATCCATGACCGTCAGCATTGATCACACTTGAACCACTAAGTTGTGGAGCAAAATAGTTTCCAAAGGGCGATCCAAGTCCGATGCCCCCCGATTGGTAACGTATCGCAAAAATAATTTCATTGTTGACTTCATTTGAGATGTCAAAAACATCGGAATAATTTTGCAATAATCCATGACCACTGTGTTGGTATATATCTTCTAACAGACCAAGTGTTTCATTATCTATCTTGTTCAACGTCATATATACTTTTGCAAGCAGAGATTTAGCTGCCCAAGAAGTAGCTCGTCCTTTCTGATCTGCAGAGTATGACGAGGGCAATTTATCAATTGCTGATTTCAAATCAGCGATAATAAACTCATACACATCTTCTATGGGGCTCCTATCATAACTCCTTGCTTCCTGTGCACTTATCCTTTCAGAAACAATAAACACGGGTCCAAATAGCCTGACAAGATTAAAATAATGGTATGCTCTGATAAAGCGAGCCTCACCCTCAAACTGATTTCGAATATCATCTTCTGTAATCACATTCAAATACTCTTCCTTTAAGACAGTATTACACCGTGCGATATTATGGTATACAGCCTCCCAGTATTCAAAGACTCGTTGATTTGTAGCGGATACCGAAGCTTGGTCAAAATCAAACAGTAATGTATTGTCAGTTGATGTGGTAGTCAGGTTATATAAACGGCTGTTATCTGAACGTAATTCGGTCAACATCCATTCATTTTCCATGGGTTTCTGCAAGCCATTATAACACGCAATAACAGCAGCACTTATTTCATCTGTTGTTTTATAAAAGCTACCTTCTCCTATTTCTGAAATGGGTTGAAGATTCAAATCACAACTATGAAGAAATAGAATAAGAAAACTTATTAATATTAATTTTATATTTTTCATAACAATCTGAATATGTAATATTATCAATTAAAAACTAATTTCTAAACCTGCCGAAAATGTTCTCTGGATAGGAAAACTACCCCTTTGATAACCATCTACCAATGGAGATGAGTAATTCCCCGATGTGTATCTTGCCTCCGGGTTTATACCTCTGTAATTACCATACCAATAATAAAGGAGATTTTGAGCCGTTAGATAAACTCTTAAATTGTTCAATCCTAGCATTTTTAAACTCTTTCGTGGAAATTGATACCCTAGCATTAAATTTCCAAGAGCAATGTAGGAGGCATCTTCAAGCACGTAATCCGTTAACTCCCATTGCATTCCATCACCACCACTCAAATGAGGAGTTTTGCCGTCACCGGGATATTCTTCTGAAATATATCGGTTTTCAGTAAATGCTCTATTTATTTTTTTTGTCTCCTGATAATACGCATCTCCGTTTAGTACCGTCACATCATGTACTCCGTGAAATGAAAAAGTTAAATCAAAGTTTTTATAATTGATATTGTTTGTCATACCCCAGGTAAACATAGGAAATGGATCGCCGAGCGCTACTCTGTCATTGGCATCAATAATATTATTAGCATCCTGATCAACTACTTTTAATGTACCCGGCCTTACTGTCTTACCGACAAGAACTTGCAGGTTACTTTCATCAATTTCGCTCTGTGAAATCCATATACCATCAGTCTTATACCCGAAGTACTGGATTGAGGGGGCGCCCACTTTTGCAAGATATATTTCACTTCTCTCCCCATAACTCAAAAGCCTTTCCTCTCCATCACCTAGCTGTAGTAATCTATTGTTATTTGTTGCAAAATTGAAAGATGTGGACCATTCAAAATTTTTCTTTCTGATGTTGTAACTTGTCAGTTCTACTTCAATCCCTCTGTTTCTCACTTTGCCTATATTGTTCCAGAATTGTTGATATCCGGTTATTGCCAATGTTGGCTGTCTGAATAAGAGACTTTTTGTAACAGAATAGTAATAATCTACTGATAAGTTTAGTCTTGTATTGAACGCATTAAGGTCAAATCCTAAATTTGTTTCACTTGTCTGCTCCCACGAAATTGCCCTGTTAGCCAAAACGATGTCAGTATTAGCGAGTCCGGGATACAGGACTGATTCGGCGCCTAAGATGTAGTTTGCACTTTGCAGTTTGTCATATGCTGCATAGTTCGGAATGCTGTTATTACCGGTAACTCCCCAACTAGCACGCAACCTTAACTGATTTAATTTATCAATTTTCTTTAGGAAAGGCTCTTCCGAAGCTCGCCAACCAGCCGATACTGATGGAAACCAACCCCATTGATTTTCCGGGCCAAATTTACTACTTCCATCAGTTCTTATACTACCAGAAAAAAGATATTTATCCTGATAATTATAAGTTAATCTACTTAAACCTGACAAGAGCATTTCTTCTTCTTTGTCCGTGTAAGTTCTTCTTCCATCATCTTCAATTGCAATTTCTGAAGCGGCATTTATTGTTTTGATATAATCTGTAGGGAAATTTGTACCTTGTATACCGGCATTACTAACACGTACCTTATTCGCTGTATACCCCGCCAGTATATCGAAATTGTGGCCACCGATCGATTGACTGTAATTCAACGTATTTTCACTCAATAAGTCGATAAACAGCGTGTTCGTATATCTGGCATAATTTGGATCTCCTTCACGTCTGGTATTTTTGTTATGATAAATATCCTCATCTTCGTACCTTACATAAAAACCATTTGAAGTTCGGAAAATTAAATTGTCAAGAATATTATAATCCAGATACATAGAACCATTTAATCTATAATCGTATCTATTGCGCGACTCATTATCTATGATGCTTCTTGGATTGTTATTACCGGTTCCCCAAGGACTTGCAACAAAAACATTCCCGTCAGCATCTATGTATTCTTTGTTATTAAAATGTCTGCCATGGGCATAAGAACCAATCGGTTCCCCTGTTATCGCAGAAGTTGCCGCAGTGTGACGAACAGGAAGCCAGGAATAGGTCCTATAAAAATCGGTAAAGTTTGCACTGGGGGATTCTCTTTTTGAGTATGTAGGAGAAAGATTCACCCCAACCTTTACTTTTTCTGAAAGATCTGCGTCTAATTTTACACGCATATTTAATTTAGTGTAGTCACTATTAATCATTACACCCTGATCCGATAAATAGTTACCCGAAATGTAATATCGTGCAGACTTTGAACCTCCTGACAAGCTGAACTGTACATTGTTAATATATGCATTTTCTCTTAAACCTTCTTTTTGCCAATCTGTATAGTTGTCTATAGATTTCCAGGAAAGTTCACTTATGGTGGGTCCTACCCCACCTTTTGTTTTTTCATCCATTAATCTGTCTACATATTCATTCGCATCCAGCAAATCATGAAGCTTATAGGATGTTTTTACACCGGAATAAGCTTTCACCGAATATTTTGGTTTTGTTATGCTTCCTGCCTTGGTCGTAACAATTATTACCCCGTTAGCGCCTCTGGAACCATATATTGCCGTAGATGCAGCGTCTTTTAATACCTCTATAGACTGAACATCATTCATATCCACAGAGGATAAACCATCTAGCATAGGATATCCGTCAACAACAATTAAAGGTGCGTTACTGGCGCTAATTGATCCAAGCCCTCTCACACGTATTTCCGGTGCAAAACCAGCCTCAGAGGTAGTATTTCTGATTTCCAACCCGGCAATTTTCCCTTGTAGTGCCTGATCCAACCTTGACACAGGTAAATCTCCTAAATGTTCGTCTGAAAATTGTGAAATTGAACCTGTTAAGTGTGACTTTTTTTGCACTCCATATCCAATAACAACAAGTTCTTCCAAATCATGCACATTCTCTTCCAGTACGACATTTATTAAAGCTCTTCCCTCCACAGGAATATCCGTGGACATAAAACCAATGTAAGAAAACCTTAATGTTGACTGTCTGCTGGGAACTGTGATCGTATATGCACCCTCAATATCTGTGATTGTTCCAATTGTTGATCCTGTTACAGAGACATTGACTCCAATCAAAGGTACATTTGCATTATCTGTTACAATCCCTTTCACTACTAACCCCTGTGACAAAGCCGCAAGAATGTTAAAACTTAAAAAAACAGTTAGCAGGAAAATTAGCTTTTCGGTTACTTTTAATTTCATCGTAAATTAGAATTTTAGTGTTTTATAGCTCTCTTATATATATTATTCAAAATGAGTAGCTTACCCCATAAGGGAAAAATATTTGTGGAGTAGCTGGCTCACTCATATCTACATTCAGATCAAATCCATTTAAATTGAGTAATATATTGGTATTTATTGTATTGCTTTTGAAGTTGATCCCTTTAACCCCTTCTTCTCCATCCGCAAAATTAAACTTCAATTGCCTTTGATTGTTAAAAAAAGTATTAAATTGAAAGTCTACATTTTCCGGTATAACAGTTTGGACAGAGTAACGTTCCGGATCACTGTGTCTAAGATTAAAAGTAACATTTGCACATTCAACAAAAGTGTTGTTCTCAATCAGCACATCTTTTACGATATGATACTCACTGGGCTTTGGATTCTCTAAGGCATTCATAATTGAAAACGCCGATCGGAGTTCACTCCCTACCAGTCCAGAAAAGAAATTATTTTTTATTATATGACCTGAGTTAATAACTCTTATTCCAGAACATCCTGATTTATTTTTGCCTATAAATACATTCTTCTCTACTAAGTTTCGATTACCATGACGAAGAACTAAGGCACCAGCACTTTCAATAAAAAAATTACGAAACAGCTTATTATCACATGATTTAACGGAGATTATTTCCGTTTCACCGTCACAATTTTCAAAAACATTGTTTCTCACAATGGTTTCTGATGATTGATGAGAGGTGGATGAGTCGCCAATCCTAATAATCTCACCACCATTACTTGCATGTTTTAATACTGAGCGATTACCGAAATAATTATTCTCGATTATGTGATTATTGTTATTACCCTCATCAAGTATCACAGCCATCAATACTCCCTCATTTTCTTTACCTTTGAATGAACAATGATCTATTTTGTTGTTCTTCCCATATAACAGGACCCATCTCTCAACCTCTTTGTCATCTGAATTATTATATCCATCAATTACAGAGTTCGTAATTCTACAGTTATTGGCCAACTTGTTACTTTCTGATCTGAATTCCCATATCGTTTTACCATACCCATTACGAAATACCAGTCCGTGTACCTCAACGAACTGGCCACCGATTCGAAGAGTTGAGTTGCCTTCAATGAATACTTTCCCGGGAGTTTCAGCTTTAACTACTATTGGTTTGTTACTTTCCCCCTCAGCATGAAGTACAAGTTTTACATCTTTGTAAGTGTTATTTTTCAAAATAATAGTGTCACTTGGTTTTGCTGATTTGATCTTATGGTTTAAATCAGAAATAGTGGACACAATCACATTATTTACAGGTTTAGTGTCTTCAATCTTGTTTTCAACAACATCATCTGTTGAAGAACAGGCAACAACAATAAGTAATATGAGGATCAATGGGTGTAATGTGCTTAGATTTTTCATTTCGATTAATGAACTGGTTAACAGTTCGGTATAATTTTAATTGCAAATTAAATTATACCGAACTTATTATATACTGAAATTTACAAAATCATTAACTGAAGAACATACCCCCGTTTATATCAATACATGTTCCAGTTATGTAATCAGAGTCATCAGATGCCAGGAAAGCAACTAAATCTGCAATATCTCCTGCATCACCTTCTCTTCTGAGAGGATATACTCCCTTTATCATTCTTTCTCTGTTCTCAGGAGTATTGAATCTATCATGAAAAGAAGTAGCAATGGTTCCCGGAGCGATTGAATTCACTCTTATACCGTCGGGACCCAACTCCTTCGCCATTGAACGTGTAAAAGTCGTCACAGCACCTTTTGATGTAGCATACAATGAAGCACCCGGCCCTCCACCGTCTCTTGCAGCTAAAGAGGAGAAATTTATAATTGAACTACCGCTTTTTAGATAAGGAACAACTTCTTTTGTAAGAAGCCAACAGCTCTTAAAGTTAGTATCCATCAAAAGATTATACCATTCTTCATCTTGTTCGGTTATTTTCTTTCTTCCAAAAATCCCTCCTACAACGTTGACTAATATATGAACCTCATTCCCAAAAGCTTCTACACCTTTTTTTACGAGATTTTTTATATCTGCAGCCTTTGTCATATCACCTTCTACAATTATGCCGTTTCCACCTGCCTTTTGCACCAATTCTAATGTAGTTTTGGCATCACTTTCACTATCAAAATAATTGATTACGACGTTTGCTCCTTCTGATGCTAATTTAACAGACACTGCACGTCCTAAATCTCTTGCTCCACCCGACACAATAGCCGTTTTACCTTTTAATCTCATAATTTTTTATTCTTTAACTTATTAATTATTAGTTGTTTTTATTTGTTCAATTTTTCCAACTGTTGCAAATATGGAAATAAGCGATAGCGGCACTAATACAACAAGAAGTCCGAATAGTAATGGCCAGCTTGTTATTTTCCCTGCAAATAAAATTGCAATAATTGTACCTAATACAGCAGCGGCTCCGCCTAAGCCGGCTAACGATCCAACAGACTTTCCCAAGTGAAGGTCACTCGGTAAAGTTTGAATATTTGTCATTGTAAATTGATATCCACCTAAAACGAATGCCATCAGAATGATAGCAATAAATGCATCTTTAGTTAATACAGAACTTATTATTGCTGGAATCATGATTAGCCCGCCTGTTAAAAAAGCAATCTTTCGCGATTTATTTACACTGTTCCCTTTTTTAATTAGATAACCTGAAAACCAACCTCCTAACAGACTCCCAATCATAGCTCCCGAATATGGAACCCACGCAGAGAAAGCCAGTTCTTTTATATTTAATTGAAATTGTGATGTCAAATACATGGGTAAATAAGTCACATACATCCACCAAATTGGATCCAGAAAGAATCTTCCAAGTATCACCGAGTAGTTCTTTTTATTACTGAGTAATTCCTTTAAACTTTTTCCTTTATCAATCATTGTGGTATCTGCTTCCGGTTGTCCGGAAAGTATATAGTTCTTTTCTTTATCAGTTATCCATGGATGCTCCTTTGGTCCTTTCTTATTAATTATGAGCCATGGAATAAGCCATAACAAACCTAAGCCGCCAACCACAACAAACGTAAATCTCCAACCCGCTGTCAAATAAAGCATTAATATGATAATAGGTGCAAGAATAGATCCGAATGAGGCAGCAGCGTTAAATAATCCTTGTGCAAAAGCTCTTTCTTTTTGAGGGAACCATTCTGCGTTACTTTTAGTTGTGCCAGGCCATGGTCCTGCTTCGCCCAAGCCTAACATCATTCTAAAAAATGTCAATGAGACCTTACCTCTTGCTAATGATGTCAACGCATCAGCGCTACTCCATATTAATACTGAAGTGGTAAATCCTTTTCTCGTACCAATTTTATCGTACAGCTTTCCTGAAAAGAGTTGACTTATACCATAAGCTATCATGAAAAAGATGGTTATGGTACCGAGAATATTTTTTGCCTCATTGGAAGCTTCCGCTTCACTCAATTCTTCCGAAATAAATTTCAGATCATAGGCGATTCCTTCTCTGTTTGTAACAATTTGACTATCTTCCTTTAAATGAATCTTATCTGATTTCTTTTCGACAATTTTCCCCCTGGAGTTCTTTAATAAATAACTATCTGTAATCGGTGAATATAACGCTTGATAAGAATCAGAATCATCTAGCTCATCAACTAAACAATATTCAACATTGGCAATCCACATGTAATTCAGAGTACCCCTATCTAAGTAATTAATGATGGTAATTACCATGATGAGTCCGATAATCCACCATCTTAAACCTTTAATTTTCATGCAGTGAGATTTTTATTTTTTTAGAAAATCTTCCCTCATAGGGCTGAATACATCAATTAGAGTACCAGCCTCCAGACATTTTGCGCCATGCAGTACATTTGGAGCTATGTAAATACCATCACCCTCTTTAACTATTTGTTTAACTCCGTCCACTACAAATTCGAAGACACCACTTACAACATATGTGCTTTGTGAATGATAATGTGCATGTTCATAGCCAATAGCTCCTTCATTAAATTTTACTTTAACGAGCATAATCTGACCATCATATCCCATTATTTGTCTTCTCATGCCTTCTCCTGCAGGTTCCCACAAGATTTCCTCTTCCAATAAAAAATTTTCACTGCTAGTTTTCATAAGTATAGTTTTTCAATTCAATAATTCTCACCTTTAGCCGGTCAAAAACAAATTGGTTGACCAGTCATTGGTTGCCCAAAATAAACCAATCTATTTTATTTAAAAAAATAAACACACATATTTTATATATATTTAACTAAATCTCGGGGAATCGCATACAAATTGTCCACACTGATCAATAGCAAAAAATATATGAAAGACTGTGCGAGAAACTAATATCCTGAATTTCTTTTTGATGTGATTCCTTGTGAAGAGACCCCTTTTCTGGATCAGACGTTCGACACGATCACCGTCTGTTCAGCTTATCATCACTTTCCGGATGCAAAAGGATTTGCCCGCGAAGCATACCGCTTATTGAAGCCGAAGTATTATGCCGGAGATCCCTCCCGTTAAACCGTTTTTTTGTTGTTGACAGAGTGTCTCATTTTGGAAGATACGCTTAACTGCTCACTGATAGTTACTTATTTATAAAAACAGAGTAAACGATCTTTTGCCAGAATTCTAAATATGAGTTCGTTTGTCTTCCGGTAATTCGCCTGTATGATCCTGAATTGTTCCTTGATTTATCCAAAAACCTCCTTTTCAGTTCCGAATATATTGGGAGTATATTGGAGCGATATTAGGCGAATATTCGAAGCTATACCGACTAAAAGCAGAGTTTTGCATTTAGTTTTGGTACGGTAACGTGTGAGCTGCTCTTTTTCACTTCTCTACAAACCCGGTATTCGATAACCCTGTTGCATGCATCTCCAAAAGATATTCTATCTGACTCATTGTGCTGCAGAATATTTATTTTACTTTTGAGCAACGAATTTTAACGCCACATGTATCATGACTAAGTTCCTAACAATCCGATGTACCAATGATGACGAGCATCCATATTCTCAATTATCGCACCGTGCATGGATACTTCTGGTTGCTTTTATGACAATGATTTCATGCAGTGAAAACGAAGAGACACTTCAGTCGGTACACACGGCCGTGATAGCACCGGGCGTGTATCCCGTCAAATGGACTCACGGGGAAGCTCGTGCAAAGGTAAATCGGGGTGATGTGGTGGCTGTGTTCAGTACTGCCTCCGAAACGGAACAATCATATCCATACACGATTCAGACAACCATAACAAGAGCCTCCCGTAGCACCGACGATAATGACGTTGTGAATCTACCCTACAGCCTGGTTCCCGATTTTTATAATCTTTCGGCTTCTTCGTCTCAGCCTTCTCATAGTCGTGACCTTGCTGAGTATGCCACCAGGGAGACAAGAAACACAGAAGGTGGCGGAGTCGAAACTTTTTGGACTTTTGATATGTCTGACCTTTCCACTTTCCCGGATATCTCAAGCGTGCAGTTCAGAGCTGTACTCAAAGCAGTCGGAACCTATTGCGATGTATACGTGGATGAAAATTCAAGCCTGATTACCCACGAAGATGCAAAAGAAATTGCAGCGCAATTCGACAAAGTAGCTTATCCTGTTGTTACTAAAAACTTTGGATCTCCTCCCATCATCAACAGCAGTTCGCGGGTTGCCATACTGCTGCCTCTTGCCTTTAATGGCGGCATGGAGGATGAGCTGAATCCAAACGGTACCTCTACCGGCCTTTTTAACGACAGGGACCAGCTACCTCCGTCGACTGACAATCCCTACTCGAACTATCGGAATGTGCTCTATCTCAACCCCGGGCTATATAACAGCAAAACTCCGTTTTTTAGTGATAAATGGCGCCCCATTCTCTCACACGAATTTGAACATATGGTGAACTTCCGTTACCATGTAGCAAAAGAATCGGTACCCGTTGAAGAGGGTAAGGCGCTACTATCAGAAATACTTTCGGGATACGGACTTCCAAACGGCGACTATCTGATGTGGGAAAATATTGTTGCCTATCAGAATAACCCTTCACCCATATCCCTTGTGCAAATGGAATATGTGAATGAGAACATTTACGGCTCCTACGGCATGGGGTTATTATGGATGAGCTATTTATACGATCGCTTTGGACCGCAGGCCATTCACGACATGGCAACGCATTCATTGCTGGGGCTCGAAGCGACTGCAGCTGTTACCGGCATTCCAAAACAGCATCTTTTTACAGAATGGGTTCAGGCAAATATCGTAAGCAACACAACAAGCAACAAAATCTTTTCGTACAAAACCATCGATATTGCCGGCAATGGAGGAGGAAACTATTTCGATACACTTAAGGGCTTTGGAGCTTTGCCCCAACATTCGATACCCTACACGGAAACACAAAGACAAGTGCATTCTTTCGGAGTAGAATATTTCACCGCGATAGAACCGGGTATTGTGATTATAAAGGGTAACAACATACAGGCATTGATCATTTGCAAAAAGGATTGAAGATTGAAGCCCGTTTTACTCATTGCGAACATGGATTTCAGACGGTGAACATTTATGAAAAACAGTTGTTAAAATTAGTGTGCATCATGTGCTTCACTAAAAGCTTCAGGATGCCGGTCCGTTTGTAAACTGTTTATAGAAAATGCCATACATTGATTATTACAAGATTCTGGGAGTCGGCAGAAATGCTTCGGCCGAGGATATTAAAAAAGCTTACCGTAGGCTGGCGCGTAAGCTGCATCCCGACTTGAATCCGAACGACAAAGAGGCGCACAAAAAGTTTCAGGAGCTGAATGAAGCAAATGAGGTGTTGAGCGATCCTGAAAAACGGGCCAAATACGATAAGTACGGCGAAAACTGGAAACATGGGGAGGAGTATGAGAAGGCACAACAGCAGTATCAGCAGCAAAGAGGCCGACAACAGTGGAGTAGCGGGGAGGGACAAACATTTTATACCGAAGGAGATTTTTCAGATGATGACTTTTCGGACTTTTTCCACTCCATGTTTGGCAGCGGGTTTAATCGGAAATCGGGAAGTGCCGGCAGCCGCAACCGGTTCAAGGGGGCTGATTATCAGGCTGAGTTGCGCCTGACCCTCCGTCAGGCTATGCAAACACAACAACAGACACTGACAATAAACGGTAAAAATGTACGCATCACCATTCCGGCAGGGGTATCCGACGGACAGAAGATTAAACTGGCAGGCTACGGACAGCCTGGGGTGAATGGCGGACCCAACGGCGACCTGTATATTACCTTCACAATTGGGGATGACCCTGTTTTCAAACGTCTCAACGATGACTTGTATACCGAAGTGCCAGTCGACCTGTACACGGCAGTACTTGGCGGAGGAATTATGGTAGAGACGCTCACGGGGCAGGTGAAAATGACCATCAAACCAGGCACACAGCCAAATACAAAATTGCGACTGAAAGGCAAAGGGTTCCCCGTATATAAAAAAGAGGGACACTATGGCGACTTGTACGTGACACTGAAGGTGCAGGTGCCTCAACATCTTTCTGACAAAGAAAAAGAGCTGTTTACCCAACTTTCTAAATTAAGAAGCCAATGAATGGGAATAGATTACGATACAGCGAGTGCCTGAAGATTTACGAGGTAGAAGAGTCTTTTATCGCTTCACTGCACGCGGTGGGCCTGATCAGGGTGATTGACCTGGAGGAGGACCGATTTATTGAATACGACGATCTTTCCGATCTGGAACAGTTTATCCGATGGTACTATGAGATGGACATCAACGTGGAGGGAATAGACGCCCTTCGCCATATGCTTAAAAGAGTGCAGACCCTGCAATCGGAGATCGCACAACTGCGTCACGAACTGCAATTTTACAAATCGCTATGACCGGAACACAAAAGAGAGGAGACAACAAGCTGCTCTATTATTTTAAAAAGTGGACGGCAATAACTCCGGAAGATGAGTCGGTTATCCTGTCTGCTTTTGAGCCCTGTTCCATAAAGAAAAAGGGAGCCCTGCTGGTGTCCGGCAAAACCTGCAAATACTTATATTTCATTACCACAGGCTGCTTGCGCTCTTTTTATATCGATTCAAAAGGAGCAGAACACATCTACCAGATCAGGATGGACAACAGCTGGATCAGTGACCTGGAGAGTTTCTTCACACAAACACCTTCCAAATACAATATTGAGGCGCTGGAGGATACGCAGATGCTGCGCATTTCCTTTCA
>NZ_DCEN01000049.1:176898-177030 GCF_002316955.1 Proteiniphilum sp. UBA1028 | reverse complement strand
CTGGAAAGATATTTTCGCATCCTTTTTCAGAAGGCGTACATCAACGCACTGAAACGACTCAATGCAAACATGTGGGAAACGGCCATGGATCGTTACAGCGACATGCTGAAGGAACATCCCATGATGTTTCAG
>NZ_DCEN01000049.1:176505-176873 GCF_002316955.1 Proteiniphilum sp. UBA1028 | reverse complement strand
CAGGAAGAGAATTTAATTCAGATCCGTTTCATTTCTTACCATAGATCAAGTGTTGGAGGCCCGGCACGATGCTACCTTTGTGCCGTAATAATTAAAGAAGCAATTCAAAATCAGACCGGTTGAAACGGACAGTCATATCTGCGTAGTTTCATCCACAAAAAAACGAAAAAACGTATGAAAACAATTAATTTATTGGCAATCCTTTTATTGATAGGAACTTTATCGGCAAGGGCGCAAAAAAGTGAAATCGACCTGAGTAAATCGCAGGTTCTATGGACCGGAAAAAAAATAGGGGGCTCTCACAATGGAAAAATTCAGATACAGAGTGGATCTTTTGAGTTAAAGAACGGTGAGATTGTAAGCGGAAA
>NZ_DCEN01000049.1:143265-176222 GCF_002316955.1 Proteiniphilum sp. UBA1028 | reverse complement strand
CTTGTCACGGGCTTGCTGACCATTAAGGGAAAGACAGAGAAGGTATCGTTTGTGGTAAACAGAAAAGGGAATGTTTATTCGACACAACTGAAGGTAGACCGCTCTAAATTTGGTGTGCGATACGGTTCCAAATCATTCTTTAACAACCTGGGTGACAAAGTAATTGACGACATGTTCACGCTGGACATCAAACTGGTTTTGAAATAAAAACGTACATAAAAATAATCGTATGAAAATAGCAGTCACAGGAGCAACCGGACATT
The DNA here is from genome assembly GCF_002316955.1 of Proteiniphilum sp. UBA1028. NCBI lineage: Bacteria > Pseudomonadati > Bacteroidota > Bacteroidia > Bacteroidales > Dysgonomonadaceae > Proteiniphilum > Proteiniphilum sp. UBA1028. The sequence continues at coordinate 175,959 of NZ_DCEN01000049.1, read as the reverse complement.
TGGGTACCTTTGTGGTGAAAGAGTTAAAGAAGAGAGTTCCCAATGAAAACATCGTGGCGCTTGTCCGCACACCGGAGAAAGCATCGGCCCTGGGGGTAGAGGTACGTGCTTTTGATTATAACAAGCCCGACGTAATGACCGAGGCACTCGCTGGTATAGACCGGCTGGTACTTATCTCAAGCAACGAAATAGGACTGCGTGCCAGCCAGCATTTCAATGTGATAGAGGCAGCCGGCAAGGCCGGTGTAAGATGGATCGTATACACCAGCCTGTTGCATGCCGACTCCTCCACATTGAATCTTGCAGGGGAACACAAGGCAACGGAAGAAGCCTTGAAAGCTTCCGGAATCGGTTACACCATTCTGCGCAACGGCTGGTATACCGAAAACTATACCGGTTCCATTGGAGGTGCATTAGCAGGAGGTGCCTTCATCGGCAGTGCCGGCAACGGGAAAATATCATCTGCCGCCCGTGTCGATTATGCCGAAGCAGCAGCAGTGGCTATAACCGACGAATCACACAAGGGAAAAGTGTACGAATTAGCCGGAGACGATTATTATACACTAGCTGATTTAGCGGCCGAAATCTCAAACCAGGCCGGGACAAACATCCCCTACAGAAACCTGACTGAAGCTGAATATACCAGAATTCTGGAGAGTTTTGAAATTCCTGCGGGGTTTGCAGCTGCCATCGCCAGTTGGGATGTTTCGGCATCGAAGGGTGATCTTTTTGATGACTCCCGTCAGCTCTCCACATTGATTGGCAGGCCAACCACTCCCCTGTCTGAATCGGTGAAAGCTGCCTTGTAGGCTCCGCTGAATCCGGAAGGAGATGCAACTCATTGAAGCCATCGCATGCCGTTAGGGTATGCGATGGCTGTGGTAATTTAGCGTAAATTAAAATCTGATAGTTGAGATTGAGATAATAATCAGGTACTTTTGTGAAAAAATTCAATGCGTCATTCAGCATTGAGGATTTATTCAAAAGTAATTTACTGACTGTATGCAAGATAAGGATTTAGTCCGCATAAACAAATATTTCAGCGAAATAGGGTATTGCTCGCGTAGAGAGGCCGATAAGTTCATCGAACAACGACGGGTCACCATAAACGGTGTTGTGGCGGAGATGGGTAGCAAGGTTTCGTATCACGACGAGATACGCCTCAACGGGAAGCTGGTCGTGGGTGAAAAAAGCGGTGAAGGCGAAGGAAGGAAAAAGGAACATGTCTACATTGCGTTGAACAAACCCAGGGGGATTGTCTGTACAACCGATACCCGCAGGGAGAAAAACAACATCGTTGATTTTGTTAAATACCCGGAACGTATCTTTCCCATTGGCAGGCTTGACAAGGATAGCCAGGGGTTGATTCTGCTGACCAGCGATGGGGATATCGTGAACAAGATTCTACGTGCAGGAAACAACCACGAGAAGGAGTATCTTGTCAGGGTGAAATATCCGATTACAAAAACGTTTATCCACAAAATGGGCAACGGGGTACCCATCCTGGGTGTGGTGACGAAGAAATGTGTCGTGGAACAGATCGATAAGTTCACCTTCAAAATCATCCTTACCCAGGGACTCAACAGGCAGATCAGACGCATGTGCGAATACCTGGGTAACGAGGTGGTACAGCTGGACAGGTACCGCATCATGAATATCGATCTGGATATTCCGACCGGGAAGTGGCGCCATTTAACCGAGAAGGAGCTGAACGGCATCTTTAAAATGGTCCGCTACTCATCAAAGACGATGGCGGGTTCGGAGAAAACCATCAGTCGTTGAGCGTGAAACGCAGGCCGAGGCGCAGATTAAAATGAAGCGGGTTGTCTTTATAAATGGTCTCTAACTCACTGCTGTTTTTAAAATAATAGGAAATACCGGGCTCTGCATAGAGCCCGATGTTGTTTGAGATCTGGTACCCAACTCCGAGTGCTGTGTTAACGGACCACTGCAATTCCCGTGAAGATATGCTTTCACGGGTAGTTGCTTCCAGCTTGTTGTCGAGATAGTAGTGGGATGTCAACCTGCCGGCTACAATCTTCTCCACAAGACCACCCGAAGAGAGATAGGTTGTAATTTTATTATTTTGCCAGAAAGTGTATCCAACGTTAACAGGAATACCAATGTAATGCAGCGTCTGGCGATCGTCGTAGTAATAATTGCCGCTTCCGGCACGCAGCTCCGACGAGAGTAGTGTATAGGTCAATCCGCTTGCCACACTCCATCGTTCGTTGAAATTGTATCGTAAGGTGATGCCCAATGTAATGGGTTGATGATGTTTCACGTCGGTATACACTTGCTCCCGGGTGAAATTGGGCAGAAAATGATACTGTTCCTCCACTGTTTCGGCAAGTGCAAATGTGCCATATCCGGAAAAGGTCTCCGATGCACCAGAGGGGAAGTTAGACATGGAGAGGCTGGTTTGCCATTTTGGTTGATTTTGATGGTCTCTGCGAGCGTTCATTGCGAGTAAACGATCGTTGCCATTGCCGGTATTTAAAGCAGGCTTGCCAGCGTTCCGTGTTGAACCATTTACCCTGGTATCCACATCGGAATCTTTGGCGATTGCTTCCTTTCCTTCCGGGTGTTCCTCATGGATATCTTTTTCAACAGTTTCGGGGGCATTACTTTCTTTACTTCCTTCTTTCGCGGCAACTTCGTTGTTTCCTTTCGCGGCAAGCAGCACCTCGGGTTCACGGTATAGCAGTTTTGAGGTACTTTCTGCAGTGAATTGTTCCTGTTGCGGAACCACCGTGACCGTTTTCCCGGTGAGCACGGCCTCTGTCTCATTCTCCCTATAGCTCACCCGTACGAGGAAAAACAGAATAACTGTCGCAGCCGCCACTGCCACAACCGCTCCTATACGCACGGCCCTCATCCGGCCATTGTTGCTGCCTGACCTCTCTCCGGGCAGGTTCCACACAGTGATACGCTGTTCAATGCCCTCCCACAATCCCTCGGGTGCAGGCTCCTCGTGACGCTCCATCCGGTCGCGCAGTTTATCTTGCCATTGATCGTTCATAGTGTTTTTTTTTCAACCGGTACAACTCTATCTCTTTAACCAGTATACCCTTGGCTCTGTGTAATTGTGAAGCGGAGCTGCTTTCTGCAATATTCAGTATGGATGCAATCTCTTTGTGACTTTTTTGCTCAAGGACATAGAGGTTGAAAACAGTCCTGTATCCGGGCGGAAGGGTACGGATCATCTCCAGAATAGCCGATGCCGGAATATCTTCGAAGTCCGGCTCCCGATCTTCTTCCGGATTGGGTAAATCCCACTCCGGGAGGCTGGTGAACTGCATTTTTCCGGCTGCTCTGATATGCTTCAATGCTTCGTTTACTACAATGCGTGCCGACCATGCCCGCAGCGATCCGGCTCCCTTGTATTCAAACGTCTGGATGGCTTTGAAAATCTTCAGAAAACTTTCCTGTAAAACATCCTTGATGTCTTCCCTGTTTGAGATGTAACGAGCACATACCGCGGTAAGATACCCGGAGTGATCATCGTAAAATCGTTTCATGGCAACCCGGTTGCCTTGCACAATTTGCCGAATGAGTTCCCGCACGCTGTTTTCTTCTTTAGTCATTTACCAATCTCGTTCGGACACATAACACCATACGCTCAACCGATAGTATGGTAAGGTTGTACTTATAACAAATGTACAACCTTACCTGTTTCTTCAGCAATAAAATTTTGCAAGGTTACTGAAGGGGTGCATCGTTTTCAGAAATCGGTTTTATTGCAAAGGAATGACACTCCTCTCGGCGGCAATGGCGGAAGATGCAGGTGTTGCAGCACGGGTGCGGTAGTCGAACTCCATTGATTTGTCGGTGTTGAACGACTTCCATTTCAGCTTCAGTTTCACCGTTTCCCCTTCCGTATCGGGAAGTTGATCCAGTCTGAAGGCAACCAGGCCATCCCCTATCCTGCCCGACACATCGCCATTGGCATTGTGTTTAAACTCTACCTCGTAGGGGTTGTCGGGATTGTTGGTGGAGATAAGATTAACGTAGTGGGTGATTCCCTGATGACTCCACATGGTTCGGAAACGCAAGGTCAGGTAGCCATCTTCGGCAATGGTTACCCAATCGGGTACAATCTCTACAGGATCGGCACCATATACCTCATCATTTTCTGCTCCCAAATTGGGAGCCATTGCTTTCGTTCTGATGCTGTCGATCCAGTTCACTCTGACAGCCTGATCATACTCCTGACTGGGATCGTCTACTTCATCGTAATTTACCAGAGCCCTCACCTCTTTTGAATCAAAGGGGTGCGACGTTACATTCACAGGCAACAGGGTTGTATTGTCGTCCAACTGAAAAAAAACAGTTTTGTCGGCGGCCTCCTTCACTGTTACGAGTGCATTGGGGTACAAGCGGTTCACCTCATCGTCATCGTCCAGACAAGAAGGCAGAATGAGCATGCCGAGTAATATTCCCGTTGCGAAAAGTAAATTGGTAATCTTCATAATTTTGTGGTTTTAAACGTTACGAATTCTTTTGTTTCAACCATTAAACCCCGATATTGGAAAACCTTGCGTGATAATTTGTTATTTTTTCTAAAAAAAAAGACATTCGAACAAGAGAATAAGCAACGTCGTGTATATTTGATGAAACCTATTCACTGATAAAACAATTCAATTATACAATCTGTTTTATGATGGATTGTCGATATTCACTCGTGGGCACAAGCCATGATGAGTAAAAAGAATACGAATATTCGACCTGTTGAATTAATTGTGGAATCATGTGGGTACATACTAAAGAGAGCCAGGATAAAATAACTCCCGAAAAAGCGCTGGAGTTACTGAAAGAAGGCAACAAGCGGTTTCTGAACAACCTGAAAATGGACAGGAACCTGTTGACACAGGTGAATATGACTTCTGACGGACAGTTTCCCTTTGCTACCGTTTTAAGTTGCATCGACTCTAGAACATCGGCAGAGCTGATCTTCGACCAGGGACTGGGAGACATCTTCAGCATCCGCATTGCCGGCAACATCATCAACAACGACATTCTCGGCAGCATGGAGTATTCGTGCGACATTGCCGGATCGAAAATAATTGTGGTGTTGGGCCATACCAAGTGCGGAGCGATCATCAGTGCCTGCAACCATATCAGAGCAGGTCACCTGACAGGATTACTGGAAAAAATAAGGCCGGCAATTGACAGGGAAGTGGCCACCAAAGAGGACCGGAGTGGAGCAAACAACTGCTTTGTCACCAACGTAAGCATGATCAACATCCGCCTGACAATGAATCAGATCCGGAGGCAAAGCCTGATTCTCAATCAGCTTGAGAAAGAAGGTAAAATTCTCATTGCAGGCGGGATATACAATATTGATTCCGGAGAAGTGAAGTTCTTCGATTAAAAAGAGGTTTCAGTATTTTATGTTTTTAAACAGCACACGATTTTCCCGTGCTTCGTTCAACCGGATGAGAATCTTATCCCTGCTGTATCCTGAGAAATCTGTATCTTCGTTTCCCATGATCAGGTTTAGAAGGGAGCGGAGCTCCTCATCCGAAAACTGTGCCATGATCTCGTCGAACGGTTCTTTGGAGCCAATCTCAAAGCGGATGAAGGCCAGTCTCGATTTTGCCGAAGGGAAGTCGGGTGCAATCTTGAGCAGCTCTTCAAGGTAGGCGGCAGCCTGTTCGTATTTTTCCTGTGCCACGCTGATATTTGCCAGTCTGTCGATGATATCTTCGTTGCCTTCGGAGAGGAGTGCCGCCTTCATATAGGCTACCTCAGCCTGTACGTAATCATCGTGCTGAAAAGCCAACTCTCCTTCCAGCATGTAATAATCGAGTGTATCTTTTTCCGGTTCCGGAATTTGCAAAAACAGTTCTTCTGCTTTTTCAACATCGCCCTTATTAATGTATACAAAAGCCCTTTTTGCCAGGATACCCGTACTACCGAAAGCGACCTCCTTTTTATCGATAAGTTTCATCATCTCATCATACTGCTCCATGGCCTCGTAGGCCTCCAACAAAGAATCATAGAGGGACTCATCGTCGGGCGACTGTTGCAGGCATTTTTCAAAGATGGCGATGGCTTCGGGCGCATTGTCGTTCAAGTAGAGAGCCATGGCCTTCATTTTTAACAAACCCGTATCCCCTTCGTTGATGGTCAGTGCAAAATCAAAAGCATCGATGGCTTTATCATATTGCCCGTTCATGGAGTAGAGCTTCCCGATATTCACCCATCCGTCGTACGAATATGGATCGATATCAAGCAGGAGGTTGTTGTATTCAATGGCTTTCTCAAAGTTGCCCTTCATCTCGTAGGCATAGGCCAGGTCCACGATGACATCGGTATTCGACTCATCAATCTTCATACTTTCTTCGAGAAACGCGATGGCCCGGTCAAACTTATCCACATCGTTGAGCAGATACCCTGTTTCAGTGATAAAATAATAGAGGTCATCCACCGACAGCTCACGCTCCAGGGTATTGTTGATCAGTTCATCGGCTTCATCATACCGGTCGGTGTGCAACAAAGACTCAATCTTCAGCAGAGAGAGTTCCACATCACCCTCCTCCGATAACTGTCTCATGTAATCGAGCGCTTCTTCATACATTTCAGAAAAAACGAGAGTCTTTACTTTCAACAACATCAGCTCGGGGCTTCCGGGATGCATCTTCAACCCTTCCGCGATGACCTCCTCGGCTTCTTCGTTGTCTCCTCCGGCGTTGTAGTACTCGGCCAGCAATGCAAACTCATCGGCATCGAGATACATTTTTTTGCCGAGTGCGTGCATTTGCTCGTACTTCTCAACCAGGGTGGTAATATCTAATTCGTTATCTTCCATTCTTCTCTCTCCTAAAAAGCACAGTCCCTTGGTGTTCAGTTCAGTTGCTTTGTTTCTTCCATGAGTCTTTGAGGGCAACCGTGCGGTTGAAAACAAGTCGTTCTACGGTAGAATCGGCATCCACGTTGAAGTAGCCGATGCGCTGAAACTGAAAGCGGTCGAGGGGTTTTGCATCTTTCAGATACTCTTCCACCTTGCAGCCTGTTTTCACAATGAGCGACTCCGGGTTAATCAGCTCGCGGAAGTCCTTTTCTTTTTCTCCTGCCGGATCTTCCACCGTGAAGAGGCGGTCATAGAGCCGCACTTCGGCATCCACGCTGTGTGGTACGGCCACCCAGTGAATGGTACCTTTCACGCGACGGTTTGCTTCCGGCATGCCGCTTTTTGTCTGCGGGTCGTACTCGGCGTAGACCTCGGCAATGTTCCCCTCTTCATCCTTCCTGCAACCGGTACATTTCACAATATACGCATTCTTCAGGCGTACCTCATTGCCCGGCGTAAGACGGAAATATTTTTTGGGTGCTTCCTCCATGAAGTCATCACGCTCAATCCAGAGCTCACGCGTAAACTTCACGTTACGGCTGCCCATGGTCTCGTCTTCGGGGTTGTTGATTGCAATCATCTCCTCTTCCTGGCCTTCCGGATAGTTGGTAAGCACCAGCTTCACGGGATCTATCACGCCCGAGACCCGCATTGAACTTGTGTTGAGATTCTCCCGTACGGCATGTTCCAGCAACGACATATCGTTGATGCCGTCGTATTTGGTGTATCCAATTTTATCGATAAAGCTGCGGATGGCCTCCGGGGTGTAGCCACGGCGACGCATTCCACACAGGGTGGGCATGCGGGGATCGTCCCATCCCGACACCAGCTTCTCCTGCACCAGCTGCAGCAGCCTACGCTTGCTCATCATTGTGTACGTAAGGTTCAGGCGGTTGAATTCTGTCTGTCGGGGACGATAATCGCTGTCTGCCAGCTGGTCGATGAACCAGTCGTAGAGAGGCCTGTGCACTTCAAACTCCAGAGTACACAGCGAATGGGTCACCCCCTCGAAGTAGTCCGACTGCCCGTGGGCAAAGTCGTACATTGGATAAGCCTTCCAGGTGGTTCCGGTACGGTGGTGCGGTATATGGATTACCCGATAGATGATGGGATCCCGGAAGTGCATGTTTGATGAAGTCATGTCGATCTTTGCACGCAGCACCATCTTCCCTTCGGGTATCTCGCCGCTGTTCATTTTTTCAAACAGTTTCAGCGACTCTTCGATGGGACGGTCGCGGTAGGGGCTGGGGGTACCCGGCTCGGTAGGCGTTCCTTTCTGGCGTGCAATTTCCTCGGCCGACTGTTCATCGATATATGCTTTTCCCTCATTAATCAGCTTGACGGCAAAGTCCCACAGCTGCTGAAAGTAGTCGGATGCATAATAGACGTTCTCCCAATGAAATCCCAGCCATTTAATGTCTTCCATGATGGAATCTACATACTCCACATCTTCCTTCTCGGGGTTGGTATCGTCGAAGCGGAGGTTACAGATGCCGCCGTAATTTTGGGCAATGCCGAAATCGATGCAAATAGCCTTGGCATGACCGATGTGCAGGTAGCCGTTCGGTTCCGGCGGAAAACGGGTTTGTATGCGCCCGTTGTTCTTTCCCTCCTTCAAATCGTTTTCGACAATCTGTTCAATAAAATTGAGACTCTTCTTGTTCTCCTCCACGATGGAATTTTCTGTTTCTGACATATGGTCTATAAATTAAAACTCTCAAAAAAATCGTTTTCCCGCAATTCTTATATCGACACCCTCGCGTAGGGGGCCACGTCGGGAGCGGCAAACTCTCCGTTCAGATATTTGTAATAGCCCGAGATGGCTACCATCGCCGCATTGTCGGTGGTATAGGCAAACCGGGGGATATGAATCTTCCAGCCATATTGGTGGCTGTATGCTTCAAAGGCGTTTCTCAGCCCCGAATTGGCCGATACACCTCCAGCCACGGCCACTTCATCTATGTCTAAATTAACGGAGGCCTGATAAAGCTTCTCCATCAGAATATCGATAATGGTCTTCTGCAGCGACGCACACAGGTCGTTCTTGTTTTTTTCGATAAAGTCGGGATCCTTCTTCAGCTCATCCCGTAAAAAATAGAGGAACGACGTTTTCAGTCCGCTGAAACTATAATCATATCCTTCGATACGCGGCTTGTTGAAGATGAACCGCTCCGGGTCACCCTGTTTAGCCAGCCTGTCTACCACCGGCCCCCCGGGATAGCCAAGTCCCATCACCTTGGCGCACTTGTCGAATGCCTCCCCGGCTGCATCGTCGATGGTTTTCCCGATGATCTCCATCTCATCGAACGATTTCACCAGAATGATTTGTGAGTTTCCACCCGACACCAGGAGACAAAGAAACGGAAATTCGGGCTGATGGGTATCCTGCTCATCTTCCTTGATAAAATGAGCCAGCACATGTGCCTGCAGGTGATTTACCTCTACCATGGGGATGTTGAGTGCCGAGGAGAAACCTTTCGCAAAGGAGGTGCCCACAAGCAGTGAGCCCAGCAATCCAGGACCGCGGGTGAAGGCCACTGCAGTCACTTCCTCCCTGGCAATTCCGGCCTGCTTCAGGGCATCGTGTACCACGGGAATGATGTTCTGCTGATGTGCACGCGACGCCAGCTCGGGCACCACACCACCGTAGCGCTCGTGCACTGCCTGCCCGGCAATCACATTGGAGCAGATGACTCCGTCGCGAATCACTGCTGCCGAGGTGTCGTCGCAGGAAGATTCTATGCCTAAAATTGTTACCATTTCAGCTGATTAAGGTACAAAGATAATACAAAAATAAATTTATCCACCCACCATCCCTTTTGTTTCCACAAGCAGTTCGCGCGAGACATGGGCGATATTGTAGATCAGGCCGGCTCTTCGGTTGGCTTTGTCACTCTGCAGCTTTTCGATGCTTTCTTCCCAGCAGATGGCCGCCTGAAGGAGTGTTTCGAGGCGCGACTCATCGGCAGACCCATTCAGCATTTCGGTCACGTAGTGAAGTACTTCGCTGATGTCGCGACAGAATTCACGTTCTCTCTGGGTCAGATACTCCGCATGCTTATGTACCCCAAAGGCAGAGATATAAGAGAGCAAGGCGTGATTCAGATTGGTGAGGTTGAATGCTTTCTCCTGATAGAGGCGGGTCTGTCGTGGCTCCAACCGCATTCCCTTCCAGGCGGAAGTAAGGGCATTGTCGGCATTATAGGCCGTACGCCGGTTATGGAGATAATCTTCTTCCGTGACTGAGCCTTCATAGATACTCTCAAAATAGCGTTTGTTTTTGGTCACCGCATTCAGCAGCAATCCCGGGAGCTGCCTGTATTGCCAGTCGGGCCACACAAACCGCACTACCAGATAGGCAATGGTGCCACCTATGAGCGTGTCTATGATTCGGGGAAGCATGACTGCGACGCCCTGATCGGAAAGGATGTTGAATGCAGCCAACACGTAGACGGTAATAAATATGGCAGCCACGATGTAATTTTTCTTTAACCAGTAGAAGAAGAAGTAAATGGAGGTGATCAGGAGCAGAATCTGCCCGGCGAGCGTTGGCAGCAGATGAGCCAAAGTCACTCCCAGGATCACCCCGATGAGTGTACCAAAGACACGGTGAAAAAGCCGCATCCGGGTGGCACTGTAGGTCTGTTGAAAGACAATCAGCGAAGTCAACAGGATCCAGGCACCTTTATCGATATGCAACGACTGCATAACAGCGTATCCCAGCAGCCAGCTCAGTGTGAGGCGTACGGCAAACTTAAAACGGGGATGGGCCGGGTTTAACAACGAGCGAAAGCGGGTACTCTCCGGCTTGCGGGAAGTAAATACCGTCACATCAATCTGTGCACTGAGTGTCTCTTCCTCGCGCAGGTTCTTTTCGAGGCCTGCCAGGTTTTTCATCAGCAGCGACAGGGTCAGGTAATGCGGTTCTTCCCGCTCCTCTTCCAGCATCTTTTGCAGGGCAGACAATGTCCACTCAAGGGAGAGCGGATGTTTGTACGGCTGATCCGTCAACAGTGAATCGCTGAAGAGATTCATGGCCTTTGCAATCTCCCTCATCAGCTGTCCAAAACCCTCCAGCAACCTGATATTGCTTACTTCTCTGCTGAGCAGGTCGTACTGTTCGTGGCTGGAAATTGCCCGCTCCTGCATTTCCTGCAACAGGAACCACTTCCGGTAATAGATATTTACCACCGGGCGAGCTTCTGCGCTGCTTTCTGCCGAATAGCTGTAGAGGTTGTTTTTACAGCTTTCTATCTGCTGGGCCAGCTCAATATTTTTTTGTGCCAGCTGGGTCCTGATCTGCATCTGCACCTGTGATTTGCTGGGAAAAAGACTCGCTTTCAGGTCGATGTATTCCGAGAGGTAATAAAAACCGCGTGCCAGCTGTTCCTTGAGCAACCTGTATGGGCGGGATTGCAACAACAGGATAGAGACAAGGGAGTAAGCAGAGGCGCCGATGGTGTAGAGCACAGGCTGGAAAAACCACTTGTCGGCATTGCCGGCTCCCAGCATCGTATAGACAAAAATAAGAAGGGCTCCGAAAGTAACTCCCTGCATCCGTGCGTTTAATCCACCTGCCAGGGTGAGTAAAAAGGCCGCAACGAATATCAAAAGGGCAAAATAGGGGGGGAAGGGCGAAAGCAGTTCCACCAGGCTGCTGGTGATAAAAAAGAGGAGCAGGGCTGATCCAGCCGACTTGGTCCGTCCCCGGGGATGTACATCGGTTTCACCGAGTGCCATGGCCACCACACCCAATGCCATGGTCGTGCCGATAAAAGAGTTGTGAAACAAAAGCTCTGCCGGTATCAGCAAGAAAGCGATGGATGCAGCCACTTTCAGTGCCCACAGGCGGTTCGGATTTTTCCAGAAAACGTTGATCCAAACATGAACGATCTGCTCTTTAATCACCCTTATCCGGTAGTTCATATATCATATCATTACAGCGTCACATCCACTCTGATCTTTCCGAGCAGCGCATCCGGATGATCCCGGTAGGTAAACCGGTGCACGTACTCCACCCGCAGGAGCCCCAGGAGGTTGGTGAGTCCCACGGCTCCCTCAACATAGGGAACAGGACCATACTTGTAGGAGGTGGCGGGAAAATTGTAAAGATCCGGCGTGGTGGCGGGATCGTTCTTCTTACCCAACCTGCCGTAGGATGCCCGCAGCGAGATCAGCTCTCTTACCTGCAGCCTGTCTATGGCAGGAATTTTTGCCAACAGCAGGTAATCCCCCACAAAGGTGGTCCGGATTGTATATTGTTCATCGGCCATAAACTCCAGGGCATGGTTCAGAAAAAAGGCATTGTTCTCGATATTATGCCGTTGTCGTTGATTGGGATAGGCCAGCAACGGAAAAGGCACCTTGTTCCATATCTTCATCACCTCCCCCACGGCATCGAGACGTCCCGCAGTTCCCAGAAAGAAACGCTTCTGCACGGAGAACTCCGATCGGTGCCAGGGCTTCATTTCTCCGAAGAAGTCGTAATTTCCGAACGTATGGGAAAGGAAGAAGACGGGACTGCCCATCTCAATGGGTTTCTTCAAACGTTTATGCTGCACAAAGGCTTCCCGGAAGGAATAACGGAACAACAGCCCCGCTTCCGTTGTATGCAAGGCATCGTCTGCCAACACAGTGCCGCCAGCCTGGCTTTCGAAACGCAGATCGCCCTGCGGTACCAGCCGTGCTCTCCGCAACCAAACTGTATGAGCAAGGCCGTTATTGTATTCTTTTTCGTAGTTCACCTCTGCAAAGTTGCGGTAGGTGGCTGCGTTCTCCGAACGTCGGTAGGTAATCAGCAGCAGGTTGTTGGGCGAACGGGGATGCATCTCACCCGGTGAGTAGAGGTCGCTCTCATATACCACACTCAGGTTATTTTTCGGGTACTCCTCCTCGTGGTATACTCTCTTGTCGAAAGCATAGATTGCCTCACCGTGGTACTTAAGTTTCTGGTCTTTGAAGCCATAAGCAGCATATCCTTTCAAAAAAAAATGAGGACTGAACCTGGAGTTGGAGGCAAGGCCTGCCCTCAGCCGGACTCCTTCAATGGAGTTGTAGGTGGGGAAAGTCTGGATTCGTCCAAAATCAAATTTGTTTGTTTCCGGGTTTCCAAGAGGAATCCAGTCGTCCTTCACAAAATTGGTTGCGCGGTTGAGAAAGGCCTGGAAACCGCCGCTTTTCCCTGCCACCAGACTATCCTGCACGTTATATGCTGCATCAATCACCGTTCCTTTGTGGAGGGCGTTATACCCGTAAAGAGTGCCATATAAAACAAAAGTCAGTGCAAAGAATATCGTTTTTCTCATCGTCATGCTACCTTCCAACCTGAGGCTGTCTCAAAATAAAATTTAACCTCCTGAGAAATGAATATTGGGATATGTTCTCAGATAGATATCCGAATAAAAAGAGGGTGAAATCACATTGTGATACACCCTCACAAAATTTCTGGCTACAACTTCCTGTAACGTACCCGTTTTGGCTCCACGTTTCCGAGGCGCATCTTCTTATTCTCCTCATATTCGCTGTAGGACCCTTCAAAATAGAACACTTCGGAGTTTCCTTCAAAAGCAAGAATATGCGTACAGATACGATCCAGGAACCAGCGGTCGTGCGAGATCACCACGGCACAGCCGGCGAAGTTCTCCAGCCCTTCTTCCAGGGCCCGAAGCGTGTTCACGTCGATGTCGTTCGTCGGCTCGTCGAGCAGCAGCACATTGGCGCCCGCTTTGAGCGTCAGTGCCAGATGAAGGCGGTTACGCTCCCCACCCGACAGCACGCCACACAGTTTCTCCTGATCGGCACCGGAAAAGTTGAAGCGCGACAGGTAAGCACGGGCATTGACCTCTTTTCCGCCTACACGCACAAATTCGGAACCTCCCGATACTACCTGGTAAACAGTCTTGTCGGGATCAATGGCCTCGTGCGACTGGTCCACATAGGCAGTCACGACCGTTTCGCCCACTTCAAAGTTACCGGCATCGGGGGTCTCCATGCCCTGTATCAGGCGAAAGAGGGTTGTCTTACCGGCACCATTCGGTCCGATTACTCCCACGATGCCGTTGGGTGGCAACATGAAGTTGAGGTTATCAAACAGCAGCTTATCGCCAAATCCTTTCTTCACGCCGATGGCTTCAATCACCTTGTTTCCAAGACGGGGACCATTGGGGATAAAGAGTTCCAGCTTCTCTTCCCGTTCTTTCTGATCCTGGTTCAGCAGCTGTTCGTACGAGTTCAGACGTGCTTTACCTTTGGCATGACGTGCTTTGGGTGCGAGGTTGATCCACTCCAGCTCCCGCTCCAGCGTTTTGCGGCGCTTGCTGGCCTGCTTCTCTTCCTGCTCCATCCTCTTTGTCTTCTGTTCCAGCCAGGAGGTGTAGTTTCCCTTCCAGGGAATTCCCTCGCCGCGGTCCAGTTCCAGAATCCATCCTGCTACGTGGTCAAGGAAGTAACGGTCGTGGGTAATACAGATCACCGTTCCCTGATATTGTTGCAGGTGCTGCTCCAGCCAGTCGATCGACTCTGCATCGAGGTGGTTGGTCGGCTCATCGAGCAGCAGCACGTCGGGCTCCTGCAGCAACAGCCGGCAAAGGGCAACACGACGTCGCTCCCCTCCCGAGAGTTCGTGCACCGGTTGATCTTCCGGGGGACAGCGCAGGGCGTCCATGGCGCGATCAAGGCGGTTGTCGATGTTCCACGCATCGGCTGCATCGAGTTTATCCTGCAGCTCGGCCTGACGAGCAAAGAGGCCATTCATTTTATCCTCGTTCTCATAATATTCGGGCAGCCCGAATTTCAGGTTGATATCTTCGTATTCCGCCAACAGATCCATGACCGGCTTCACACCCTCGCGAACAATGTCGATGACCGTTTTATCGGGATCGAGCTTCGGATCCTGCTCCAGATATCCTACCGAGAAGCTTTTATCGGAGACCACCTCTCCCTGATACTCTTTCTCTATTCCGGCAATGATCTTCAACAGTGTCGATTTTCCCGAACCGTTGAGACCGATGATGCCGATCTTGGCACCGTAGAAAAATGAAAGGTAAATATCTTTCAGTACCTGTTTATGAGGAGGAAATGTTTTGCTCACCCCCACCATGGAAAAAATAATCTTTTTATCGTCAGCCATATATATATTTAGTAAATAAATTCGTTTTTTACTTCCACCTTTACCGCCCTAAGTAAATATGAATCAATATTTTTCAACATTTTATTTCGTAACGGAGCACAAAGATAGTGAAATTTGAGGAAATAGTTCACTCGGTAACTCATGGCAAGTTGCATTCGGCTGACCGACAACAATATTTATTTTACAAACGAACACAATGCCCCATATTTTGTTTTATAAGTATATAAATATAATCCTCTTTATTTAAACACAAAAATGAATGTTTTTCCTAAAATCAGATTGACAAAAAGATACGGAATCCTGTTCATCGTATGGGGCTGGCTACTTGTCTTTACCACTCTTGCCGGATACGTTAAAAGGAGGATGGTTTATTCTTTTTTAGCAGAAGACATCTTAAATCTCCTTAAAATAATACTGCCGGTAATCGTCGTTACCTTTACAGGATATTATCTCTTTGAAAAGCGAAAAGACAAGGGAGGGAAACCGACAAGAATTGCGTTGTATTCTCTCTGGATTTCGATGGTTGGCTGCATGATCCTCGTCAACCTCATTCAGTACCGTGTAATGCATCAAATCAACTTTGAACTGCAACACCCTCTTTTCATGGTGCTGATGGCTTTTACCATTGTTATGACAGGGGTAATTTTACGTTATCCCTTTGTACTTGTTGGAGGAGTAATATTTGGAGTGCTGGCACTTACCGCATCCTCTCTGGAGCTACCGGAACAGTTGCTTATTGAGTCTTTGGCCTGGTTTGTGGCCTTTGTGATTCCGGGACATTTGCTAAATGCAAAAAAAATATCCACAAAGTGAACTTTCACAAATTGAAAACAATCGTTTGTTTCATTGGTAGAACAAAGATAAATTTCGGTTTTTTGATGCAAATAATTTCGTTAAAATGAAAAGATGTTGTATTTTTGTAACTGAATAAAAAAGATGGTTTTTAGGATCGCTTTCGATGATCATTATGAACATGATGCGAAAAAAAAGCACTCCTTCATCGCCAGCAAATGACGGAATATAAACGAACACTTTTAACAAATAAAATTCAATTAAGTATGATTAAAGTAGGTATTAACGGATTTGGCCGCATCGGACGCTTGGTTTTCCGCGCAGCTCAAAACAGAGACGATATCCAGATTGTGGGTATCAATGACTTGCTCGATGTAAATTACATCGCTTATATGTTAAAATACGACACGATTCACGGTCAGTTCAAGGGATCTATCGACGTAAAAGACGGTAACCTGGTTGTGAACGGAAATACGATTCGTGTAAGCGCAGAAAGAAATCCGGCCGACCTGAAATGGGGTGCTGTAGGTGCAGAATATGTAGTTGAATCAACCGGCCTGTTCCTCACCAAAGAAAAAGCTCAGGCTCACATTGATGCAGGTGCAAAATATGTGGTGATGTCAGCTCCTTCAAAAGACGATACCCGGATGTATGTATGCGGCGTAAACGAAAACACCTACACCAAAGGCGAACAGTTCGTTTCCAATGCTTCTTGTACCACCAACTGTCTGGCACCCGTGACCAAAGTACTGAACGACAAATTCGGCGTAATTGAAGGCTTGATGACCACTGTTCACGCAACAACTGCTACACAGAAAACGGTTGACGGCCCCTCGGCAAAAGACTGGAGAGGCGGGCGCGCTGCTGCCGGCAACATCATTCCTTCTTCTACCGGAGCTGCAAAGGCAGTAGGCAAGGTAATTCCCGAGCTGAACGGCAAACTGACCGGTATGTCATTACGCGTTCCCACACTGGACGTATCTGTGGTTGACTTGACTGTACGTCTGGCAAAAGAAACCACCTACGAAGAGATCTGTGCTGCCATGAAGGAAGCATCGGAAGGCGAATTGAAGGGCATCCTCGGATATACTAACGAAGACGTGGTATCGAGCGATTTCATTGGCGATGCACGTACTTCTATCTTCGACGAAAAAGCAGGGATCCAACTGAGCCCCACTTTCGTGAAGGTAATCAGCTGGTATGACAACGAATGGGGTTATTCCAACAAAGTGCTCGACCTGATTGCACACATGTCGACTGTAAACAATGCATAACATACGATATTCCGATATCGGTATTCCACAAAAAAGCGCTTCTTTTCAGAGGCGCTTTTTTTATGGCCGGATGCTTCTTGCCGGGTGAATCAGGTGATTGGCAGGAGCAGGAAATAAAGAAGCCGAACAGTTCCTGTTCGGCTTTTTCTTTGTTTCAAAATTACCAGTGTTTTATGCCGGATGAATTGATTCTGTAGGGCAGACATCTGCACAAGCACCACAGTCGGTGCAAACCTCAGGATCAATTACATAGATATCACCTTCGGATATTGCATCAACAGGACATTCATCAATGCACGTTCCACAAGCAATGCAAGTGTCATCAATTACGTAAGCCATAATAGTGAAATAAGTTAGTTGTTGTAATTAGTTAGTTATGTTGCTGCAAAGGTAATGAGTTTTTTAAGAATAAAAAAAAATTCTGATATCTTTATCCGGGGGAAAAATACAATAATTAGCGCATAAAATCGTTTGAAGAAGGGATGAAAAAAACAACAATATTTTTTTGCCTCTTGCTGCCTCTTTTTTCGGGCCACATTACCGGACAGCACCAAAAGCTGCAGCACAGGCCCTATGTAGATCAGCGGCTCTTCCATCTGGGATTTACAGTGGGGCTGCACACCCAGGATCTCATTCTCACCCAATCGGGCTACGTAAACGAAAACGGGGAGGTCTGGTTTTCCGAAATTCCCAACTACACACCCGGCTTCTCGGCGGGGATGATTGCCGACATGCACCTGAATCGTTACCTGAATCTGCGTGCTATACCCACGCTTTCTTTGGGGGAAAAGCATTTTGTCTTCAGGGAGCAATTGTCGGGTGAAGAGTTTTCCACACACATCCGGAACAACTATCTCTCCCTGCCTATTCATCTGAAAATATCTACGGGGCGAATCGACAACTTCAGGCCCTACTTTCTACTTGGAGGCTATGGGAGCATCGAATTGGGGTCGCAAAAGAAACAGGCTGTGCTGTTGAAGCCATACGACTTCGGGATTGAGCTGGGTGTGGGATGTGATTTTTACCTGCCTCTGTTCAAGCTGGCTCCCGAACTGAAATTTGAATTTGGCATGATCGATATACTCAACACGGACAGGACCGATCTGACGGATGAAAGTCTGCAAAAATACGCACGCTCCCTCTCGAAAGCCACGCAACGAATGATTACACTGAGTGTTCACTTCGAGTAAAGAGACAGGTACGTGCTTTTTCTGTTCAGGTAGAATTGCAGCAATATACTTTTCCGGTATTGGGTGCCGATTTGCTTCACGGTTGTTTTTTTCAGGTTCTCCCTGCGGACAGGCTTATAGGAAGAGTACATCTTCAGAAAATCCCTGTAGGCCTCAACCACAGCATGAGCGCTTTTGAACTGTCCTTTCAGCAGTAGGTGAATGTAGGCCAGAAAATCGAAGAGGCAGCGCACAAAAAAGACGAACATACAGTCCGACCGGGGAACATTCTTATAGATCATCAACAGGTTGTTCCGAAAGTTCAGATACATTTTTCTCGGGTTATCCTTGCTCAGCGAGGCGCCTCCCACATGGTACACCACCGACGATGGAACACACATCACCATCTTACCTCTTGCATTCAATCGCCAGCAGAGATCAATCTCTTCCATATGGGCAAAGAAACTGGCATCGAGTCCTCCTGCTTCCACATACTCTTTTTTTCGGATACAGAGACAGGCACCTGTTGCCCAAAAAACAGGGATGGCCGTTTCATACTGGCCGCTGTCTTCTTCCACAACCTCCAAAATGCGGCCTCTGCAGAAAGGATATCCGTACCGATCAATAAAACCACCCGCAGCACCCGCATACTCAAACCTGTTTTTATCGTTGTATGCGCGTATCTTGGGTTGTACCGCCACCACTTCGGGGTGGAGGTCCATAAACGATATCAATGTGTACAACCAGTTTTCGGTCGTCTCCACATCGGAGTTCAACAACACCACATATTCAGAATCCGTTTGCTGTATTGCCTTGTTGTATCCATCGGCAAAGCCGTAGTTTTTATCGAATATTATAAGGGGTACAGCAGGATAGTTCGCTTTCAGAAACTCAACCGAATTGTCGGTAGATCCATTGTCAGCCACAACCACATTACACACATCGCTCCATGAATGGGCCAGTACGGATGGAAGAAACTGTTCAAGCAGTTTTTTTCCATTCCAGTTCAAAATAACAACGGATGTTTTTACCATACTCCGATTTTTCATAGTTCAGTGTTCTGTGTTCAGATTTTATTTTTATTCTTATTCCTCTCCTTTTTCTAATTCTTATCTACCCAGCTTCACCCACCCTCCAATGCTCAGCGTTCGGTCTTCGGTGTCGGGCTGACTACCGGACGAGTGAACTTCCAGCGATTATGTGACCAGAGGTAATAGGCGGGCTCTCTCAGTACGGTCTCCTCCAGCTTTCGCATATAACGTTCCATGATCATAAATTCAGGCTCTTTTGAAGCGTCGGCTGTGATCACAAAAAATTTCCCTACATAGTAGCCCCGTTTTACTTTGGTGATGTCGAGGTACACGATGGAGCACTCCAGCAGCTTTGCTATCTTTTCCATACCTGTCTGCACAAGAGTATCCTGACGAAGAAAGGTGGTCCAGTACTGATCGAGACACCGGGGGGGGCGCTGGTCGGTGAGGAAGCCTACCACCATTTTCTCCCCTCCTTGTTGTAGCCTGATCATCTTCCGGTAGACCGAGCGCATCTCTATGGGCCTGGGGCTGAAGCGACTGCGTATTTTCAGAAAAAGCTCATCAAATTCTCTGGAATGCAGCTTCTTATAAATAAGGCCCTGTTTTACCCCGGGCTGGAGATACAACCCGATAGAAGGCACCCACTCCCAGTTTCCGTAATGGCCCAGGCTCAGAATACACGACTTTCCGTCGGCAGTAAGCCGGTCGATGATTTCCGGGTTTTCAAATTTCATTCGCCTGCGTGCTTCTTTGTCGGAGAGACGAAGTGTTTTGATGGTTTCCACAAAGTAATCGCACAGGTGATGGTAGAACTTCTTTTCGAGTTTTACAATTTGCTTTTGCGATTTCCCGGGGAAAGCGTTCTTCAGATTTCTTCGTACTAGTTTTCTCCGGTAACGTGCCAGGTAATATACTCCCCAAAAAAGTATATCCGACAGCAGATAGAGAATCGAAAATGGCAACAACGCATGGAGATACGCCACTACAAATAACAGAGAATAACCTATCCCCTTTTTACTGCTATTGTCCTCCATTCAATCAGAATTATCATTGTCATATCATTATTGTCCGGGATCGTCGCCCCCATAGTTCTACTTCCCTTAAAACAGGGCTTCCATCGCCATTTCCTCCTCGCAGTATGCACCTACTTCCACGTCCATTACCCGGTTCACATAGCGGGAATCGTATTCGGCGTACAATTTTACGTAATTTTCTGTAAACCCGTGCATCTTTTGACCGCGTTTTGTATGTTCGAACAACACTTTCCGGCGTGTACCCTTCTGGGACTCGTAAAATTGACGCAGCTTCTCCTCCGAAAGGTCGAGCAACGTTTTGCTGCGGGCATGTTTTGTTTTGGGATCCACGGCATAGTCAATCTGCAGTGCCTGTGTGCCGGGACGTTCAGAATAGGTGAAAACATGCAACTGGGAAAAATCGATAGAACGGATAAACGCCTCACTTTCTGAAAAATAATCATCGGTTTCGCCACGGACCCCCACAATCACGTCTACGCCAATAAAAGCATGGGGAAGGATTTGTTTTATCTTGTCTACCTTGTGACGGAACAGTACCGAATCGTACTTCCGCTTCATCAGCTTGAGTACCGCGTCACTGCCTGCCTGTAGCGGCATATGAAAATGGGGGGCAAAACGTTTGGAGGAAGCCACAAAGTCGATGATCTCATCCGTCAATAAATTTGGCTCAATGGACGATATGCGATACCTTTCCACCCCATCCACCTTATCGAGTGCCTTCAAAAGGTCTATAAAAAGTTCATTCGTGGTATGTCCAAAATCACCGATGTTGACTCCCGTGAGCACAATCTCCTTTCCCCCTTCCTCTACCACCTGCCGGGCCTGATTCACCAGGTCGGCAATGGAGCCGTTACGGCTTCTGCCTCTTGCAAAGGGGATGGTACAGAAAGAACAGAAGTAGTCGCAGCCATCCTGCACTTTGAGAAAATAACGAGTACGGTCGTCGGCAGAAAGTGACGGGACAAACGAGCGGATACGGTGTGTTTTGGATATAACCACTTCACCTTTATCCTTTTTCTGCAAGTCGTCCAGGTATTTCACCACATCGAGTTTTTGTTCTGCTCCCAACACCAGGTCCACGCCTTCAATGGTGGCAATTTCGTCCGGCTTCAGCTGTGCATAACATCCGGTAACTACCACAAAAGCGGAGGGATTCTCCTGTATTACTTTCCGGATGGCCTGGCGTCCTTTCTTATCGGCAAGCTCCGTCACAGAACAGGTGTTGATTACACAGATATCAGCCTGCTGACCTTTTCTGGCACGGGTTACGCCGGCGTGCGACAACTGCCTGCCAATGGCCGAGGTCTCCGCAAAATTAAGTTTGCAGCCTAATGTATAGTAGGAGGCCGTTTTATTTTGAAAAATTGATTGATCGATCATACTCTAGATAATACCCGAACCGGATTTTTGCAGTAATAAAACCAGCTTGTACGGAACGTGAAAAAAATTATTCAAACGAAAGCACAAATTTACAAAAAACCCTCAATTTATTGTCACATTTCCTTTGGGATTCGATTTTTAGGTATTAAATTTGCACAAAATAAGCAAAAGTGTGCACTTATGATCGAACAGAACTTCATCAAACTATACGAAGAAAGTTTCAAAAACCATTGGGACCTTCCTGCGTTAACCGACTATAAAGGAGGAACTTCATTCACTTACGGAGAACTGGCCCGTGAGATTGCGAAGCTTCATCTGCTGTTCTCGGGGCTGGGTATCGAAAAAGGAGATAAGATCTCACTGGTTGGTAAAAACCATTCTTCCTGGTCGATTCTGTTCATGGCTGCCATCACCTATGGTGCGGTCATTGTTCCCATCCTGCATGAATTCAATCCCGGCAGTATTGAAGATATTATCCGTCACTCAGATTCAAAGCTCGTATTTATCAACGACCCGTTATGGAAATCGCTTCAAAGCGATAACGTTGCTGTTCCTGTCTTCGAAATACCCGCACTCTCCCTTCTCAAGGGTGATGATGCCACTGCAGACAAGACTAATTCTCTCGACGAAATATTCGGTCTCCGTTATCCTGACGGTTTTGCCAAAAAAGATATTCAATATGCCGAAGTGAGTAACGAGGAGGTTGTCTGTCTCAATTACACTTCCGGCACTACCGGCTTCAGCAAAGGAGTAATGATTACGGCAAATAACTTTGCCGGGAACGTGACCTATGCCGGAAAGCTCAATCTACTTTTTACCGGTGAACGAATACTGGCTTTCTTACCCATGGCTCATGTGTATGGCTGCGCATTCGATTTTCTCTATGCACTCTCTGCGGGGGTGCACATCACGCTGCTGGGAGTAATTCCCACACCACAGAATCTTATTCACGCCCTGCAGGAAGTCAGGCCAGAGCTGATCATCACCGTTCCATTGATTTTTGAAAAAATATACAAAAAGAAGATACTCCCTGTTATCAATAAGCCCATAGTAAAATTGCTTCTGAGAATACCGGGAGTCAGCAGGGTAATATTAAACAAGATCAAACAATCACTCGTAGAATCACTGGGCGGGAACTTCCGGGAGGTAATTATTGGCGGCGCAGCACTCAATGCCGAAGTGGAGGCTTTTTTTTACAAAATAAAATTCCCCTTCACCGTGGGGTACGGGATGACAGAATGTGCCCCGCTCATCTCCTACGAGCACCACGATGATTTTGTTCCCACATCATGCGGTTCAGTATTGGAAGAGATCATGGAGGCACGCATTGACTCCGTTGATCCGGAGAAAGTGCCCGGTGAGATCCAGGTACGCGGAGAAAACGTGATGAAAGGCTACTATAAAAATCCCGAAGCCACAGCATTCGCTTTCACCGGGGACGGATGGCTCCGAACAGGTGATTCGGGAATCATGAAAGGACGGCGACTTTTTATCAAAGGCCGGCTAAAGACCATGCTTCTTACGGCAAACGGCCAGAACGTATATCCCGAAGAGATCGAATCGAAATTAAATAACCTTCCCTATATTAATGAGAGCATTGTTGTGTTACGCAACTTCAAACTGGTAGCATTGGTTTATCCCGATATGGCAGCAGTAACAACAGACAACATCGGTCCTGATAAACTTGCCTCGATCATGAATGAAAATAAAAGCATACTGAATAAATCAGTCGCTCAGTATGAGAAAATATCCGCGATAGAAGTTGTAGACAAAGAGTTTGAGAAGACACCCAAGAAAAGCATCAAACGTTATCTCTACAACTGACTTTTTCCGCACAAACGCACAAACACCCTGACACTCTGTCGTTTAGGGTGTTTTCTCGTTCGCATACCCCCAGCTTGAAAAACATCTTTCAATAAACGTTATCACACCAATTTGCAAGAGCGTGAGCTGTTTAACATCATTTAACTATAAAATGTCGATTGAATTATGTTATAGAACATATTTTTGATATAATTTTGTATCGTTTTTAGAAAGGAACATTTTCCTTAAGCATATGAGTAAAGGTAACTTTGGTGACGATATTTCATTGCAGGGAAAACGACACCATTTATTGAAATAAATTATTTATCGTTTAAAATTTTTAAGAATGAAAAAAGTATTGTTATTGGTTGCTACTGTAGCAACATTGGGATTCGTTTCATGCAACAATGCACAGGTAAAGGCTGAAAAAGCCAGACAAGACAGTCTTGCTGAAGTAGCCAGATTGGACAGCATTGCAAAAGTTCAGGCCGATAGTATTCAGGCCGCTATCGAAGCTGCTGAAGCTGCAGCCGCCGATACACTGAACCAGGTTATTGAAGAAGTTGCTCCCAATCAATAAGGAGTTGCAAGAGATTGGACAAGGCCATCCCAAAAGGATGGCTTTTTTTGTTTGATATCGCATAAAAAGTTAACTTTGCCCGGTGAAGGGCAACCTTTCAATAATAGGAATCGGCTGTTTCACGCTTATCTATTTCTATCAAACCGGCTACTTATGAGAAAAATTCTTTTCCCGGGATTATGGATATCCTTATTGCTTCTCTCCGGATGCAACCAGAGAACCAACACCTATTTTGAGAAAAAACTGACTTTTCCCAATATCCTGACTTCCGATCAAAAAGTGAAACTGGCTGCTTACGTGGTACCCACCCGGCAACAATATGAATGGCAGCAGCTGGAACTGACTGCGTTCATCCACTTCGGAATAAACACCTTCACCGGTCGTGAGTGGGGCGACGGCTCCGAGAGTCCCGTCCTATTTAACCCTACCGACTTTGATGCTGATCAATGGGTATCTTCTCTAAAGGAAGCGGGGTTTAAAATGGTCATCCTCACAGCCAAACATCACGACGGTTTTTGTCTGTGGCCCACGCAGACCACGGCTCACTCCGTTGCCTCCTCCCCTTGGCGCAACGGACAGGGGGATGTGGTGAGAGAGGTGAAGGAAGCATGCGACAAGCACAACATAAAGTTTGGTGTATACCTTTCCCCGTGGGACCGGAATGCGGAAAGCTACGGCGACTCGCCCCGCTATAACGCCTTGTTTGTAAAGCAGCTCTCGGAGTTGCTTACCCACTACGGCGAAATACACGAGGTGTGGTTTGACGGAGCTAACGGTGAAGGACCAAACGGGAGATTACAGGAATACGACTGGGCTCGTTTCTACCACGTGATTGACAGCCTGCAGCCTGCAGCCGTGAAAGCCATCATGGGCGACGATGTACGCTGGGTAGGCAACGAAAGTGGGTTGGGAAGAGAAACGGAGTGGAGCGTGACACCCCTGCAACCCGACATCAGCGAAGCAATAGCAATCGAAAACAAACGACTGAATATCTCGCCCACTGCAAATGATCTGGGCAGTCGCAATCTCATTGAGCAGACACAGACGCTATACTGGTACCCATCGGAAGTAGATGTTTCCATCCGTCCGGGATGGTTTTATCACCCGGAACAGGATCATCAGGTGAAATCACTTGCTCAGCTTGTGGATATTTATTTCTTGTCCGTAGGCATGAATTCGGTACTTTTGCTCAATGTTCCGCCCGACACCAGGGGTCGACTGCACGAGGTGGACGTGGAGCGGCTCAGGCAATTTGGCACCTACATCGCCAGTACGTTTGAGAACGAAAAGCTCATCGATGGAGAAATACTCTGGAAAGCGCGTTCGGGAGCATCGAAAGAGTATCACGTGAGAGCGGGCGAAATCATCAACACGGTCATGCTCCAGGAAGATATCCGCAAAGGACAGCGTGTGGAGAAATTTCTTGTGGAAGGATTTATAAACAACGAGTGGATAAAACTTACCGAAGGTACCACAATCGGCTACAAACGGCTTTTGCGGTTTAAAGATGTAACTCCTGCCAAGTTGCGTATCACTGTCGACAAAACGCGTGACATTGCCAACATTCAAAAAGTGGGGGCTTATCATGCACCCCACCTGGAAGTGGAAGCAAAGGAAGACCGCCTGACGGACATTGCGCCCGAATCATGGAGAACAATTAAGGAGCACCCGCTTATTGTGGATCTGGGAGAATCACACCCGGTGAAAGGATTTACCTACAGTCCCGACGATGCCAAAGAGTCGGTATTCACCTACATATTCAGCGTAAGCGGAGATGGACAAATCTGGGAAAAGATCATTGAAGGAGAATTCAGCAATATCAAAAACAACCCTCTTCCACAGCGCATCTCATTCAACAAGTCAGTAGATGCCCGATTTATAAAGCTGGAAACAGTAAATGGTGTTGACGGAGGAAAGCCCTCGGTGGAAATGTACCAAATTGGCATATTAACAAAATAAACGTATGAGACAATCTATTCTCCTTTTTTTACTGATGGCCTCCTCCGCTGTTTTTGCACAGAACGTGAGTGACCTTTTCAAGTCGATGCCCGGCGGACTCCTTCCGGGGGTTACGGAAGGCAATAAGACCATGTTACTGGTGGACAGCGGCAAAACAGCTGTCCCCTCCCCCCTGGGAGAGATAGAGAAGACAGCGCAAAGCGACGATTATCTGCAAATTAAAACATCCAATATCGGAACTCTCCAATTGAAGCTGCTTCCTGTGGCGAAGGACTCCCTGGTTGTATGCCTGATCAGGACAGTGTGCGGAGGGGTTTGTGACAGCAACATTTCTTTCTATACTACTGATTGGACAAAACTGGACAACGAAGCTTTCCTCCCGGATATTTCTGCGGAAATTTTCTTTAATTCTTCCCCAAAAAAGCAGGAAAATGACAAATATACCGTATCTTTGCCGGACATTTATCCGATCTCGGCTACGTTCAACGAAACAGGGACAGATCTGACGCTACTGTTTCACTACAAAGAGCGACTGACCGAAGATCAGATACAAGAATTAAAGCCTTTGTTGAAAAGCGATTCCGTGGTATTGACATGGAAAAACGCATCCTACAGGTAACCAGCATGCTCATGCACCCGTAGTTCAATGGATAGAATACCGGATTCCGGTTCCGACGATGTGGGTTCGATTCCCGCCGGGTGTACTTGAAAGAGGGTGTCTCACAAATTTTCATTTTGAGACAGCCTCTTTTTTATGCCTAAAAAGAATCAGTCCGGGAAGTAGATCTACTTTATTAGTGAGTAGAGCAGTTGTATCTCTTCGGCCCAGAGTGTCTCGTCGGGCGTCTCCAGGATGAGCGGCAGATTGTTGAAGCGAGTGTCGTTCACGATAAAGGAGAAAAGATCGAGGTTCATCACCCCCTTACCGATACTGTCGTGCCGGTCGACCCGTGTGGAAAGTTCCTTCTTGGAGTCGTTGATGTGCATGCCCCGTAAATAATGAAAACCGACAATCTCGTCAAATTTGCGGAATGTTTCGTCGTACCCCTCGCGTGTCCGAATTTCATATCCGGCTGCCAGCGTATGCGCCGTATCAAGGCAAACGCCCACACGGCTCTTGTCATCCACCTTATCAATAATATGCGCCAGCTGCTCGAACGTATGTCCCAGGTTCGTACCCTGGCCTGCTGTGTTCTCCAGAACCGCCGTTACTCCACTGGTTCTATCGAGCGCCATGTTGATCGACTCGGCAATACGATCAAGGCAAGCATCTACAGAGATCTGGTTAAGGTGGCTGCCAGGATGAAAGTTGAGCCTGTCCAGGCCCAGTTGCTCGCACCGACTCATCTCATCGAAGAAAGCCGACCGGGATTTTTCAATCTCCTCCTCGCCGGGATTTCCCAGGTTGATGAGGTAGCTGCTGTGGGGCAAAATATGATTGGATGAGTATCCAAACTCTTCGCAGCGCGACTTGAACAGATCTATGTTTTGTTGGGTGTATGCAGAGGCAAACCACTGTCGCTGATTTTTAGTGAAAAAGGCAAAAGCATTCGCTCCGATAGCATGGGCGTTCAACGGCGCATTCTCCACACCACCCGAGGCACTGATATGGGCTCCAATATACTTCATAACATCATTTTAATTTAGGGAACGTCATTAAAAACCACAAGCCTCCTTCGGAGCGATTTTTTGCTATAATGCTTCCCTTATGAAACAACACGGCATTTTTCACAATGGAAAGGCCCAGGCCCGAGCCGCCCGTGATGCGGGTCCGTCCTTCGTTCACACGATAAAAACGTTCGAAGATGCGCACCAGGTGCTTCTCATCCACTCCCTCACCCGAATCGTAAAACTCAAAGAAGTAGGTATCGTCGTTCTCGTTGTAACAACGTACGACTATGTCGATTTGTTTTCCAGCGTAGGATATTGAATTCTCCGCAAGATTGCGAAAGATGGAGTAAAGGAGAGTACGATTACCGTTGATGACAACAGATTCACTCACATCCACCGTAAAACTGTCCTCCTTTTCGCTAAGGTCATCGGCCAGATCAGCCTGCAGCTCCTCCAGCAACTCCTTCATACTTACAGGCTCCAGATCGAACCGATCGGAGGCCTCCTCTATTTTGGTGAGCATGCTGATGTCCTGGATCAGCTCCGAGAGACGGATGGTCTGGGCATAAGCCCTGTCGAGAAAACCATGGATACGCTCATCCGCTTCGTCGTGGTACATATTAAGTATGGTTTCCAGATAACCACGGATGCTGGTCACCGGCGTACGCAGTTCATGAGCAATATTGTTGGTCATTTCCTGCTTGAGCAACCGGGTTTTCTCCGACTTGGTGATGTCGCTGATATAAAGTTCAAAATCCCCATCGTCGAAAATAATCACCCGCACATTAAACTGTTTTCCGCTTTTATCGATCCGCTTGGTGAACATATTTTTATTGCGTGAACGCTCGTCCAGAAAGTGGACTATATCTTCAAAATTGGAATCGGAAAAAAGCTGTTCAGTTTCAAGTGTCGGTTTATCGAGGATCACATTCAAAAACTGCAAAAAGTGGGAGTTGGCATATACCTGATGACGATCGTGCGAAAAAATGGCGATACCTTCTTCGGAAAGTTGAAAATGCTGTAACAGCTTTTCCCGTTCAGCAGCCAGCTTACGACGGTTTTCCTGCAGCAGGTTGTAATTTTCCACAATGCCGGCGCTCACCTCTCCCACCTCATCGTCGGCAAACTGAAAAGAAGATGGTACGGGCAATCCGTTTTTCACACTCAGGGAGAACTCGCGGAGCTCCTTCATCGATTTGGAAAACCTGTTGGAGAAATAGAGCATCATTAGCACACACACTACAAAGAATAGAAGAATGAAGTAAGCAAAGGAGTTTCCCGAGTTGATGAACGACTGCAACTTAACATCGTAAGGTACAGCCACCCTGATAAAATATCCCTCGTCGTAGTATTTTGCAAAATAGAGATACTTCACCTTGTTGGTATCGGATAAGCGTACGTGGGTGCCTGTACCAAATCCGATACTTTTTTGCACTTCAGGCCGCTGCAAATGATTTTCCATTTTGTGGGCATCCGCCCTGTTGTCGTACATCACGTTTCCCTGCCAGTCGAGTATGGTCACCCGCATTTCGGGCTGCATGTATTGCAACAACTCACCCACCCGGTCACCACTTTCCCCGACAGGTATTTTATTCAACGACAGATATTGGTGGATCATGTCGGCATTGTTATTGAGGGAGCGCTCCAGGCTGTCGGTTCGTTCTTTTTTTATCTGCTGCCGTTCAAAAAGGATTACACCTACAGTGAATGCGGCAATGATGACCGAAAAAATTATCAGAATACGTAGCTTAAAAGTAATCTTCTTTTTCATTCTTCATTTTTTGAATCTATGTTTAGATAATAGCCGAAGCCGGAGCGGTTGACAATGATGTTGGCATAGTCGCCAAGCTTCTTTCGCAGACGCGTGATGTGCACATCCACCGTCCTGTCGAGTACAAACTCGTTGTCGCCCCACACACTGTTAAGAATTTCGGCACGGGTGAGCACGTTGGGCGATGCCTGAGCCATCAGCGAAAGGATTTCAAACTCTTTCTTGGTAAGCGACACTTCGTTATCATCGATCGTAACCCGGTTAGTAGGGATATCTATAGTAAGCCCCCTGTACGACCATTTAGTCTCAGCGGGCATCCTGATAAGCGAAGTACGCTTTAGCAATGCCTTCACGCGTGCCAACACCTCCTTCACCGAAAAAGGCTTGGAGATATAATCGTCGCCTCCCAGTGAGAAGCCGGTAAGCATATCGTTCTCTGTGTTCTTTGCCGTGAGGAAAATGATGGGCACATAGTTCTCGCTTTTGCGCAATGTCTCGGCAGTTTTGAAGCCGGACATGCCCTCCATCATCACATCAAGGATAATAAGCTGATGCACATCGGTAATTTTCTGCAGTGCCTCTTCTCCCGATGCAGCCACATCCACGATATACCCTTCATTTTCGAGATTGAACTGAAGAATGTCGCTGATATCTTTTTCGTCGTCCACCACTAAAATTCTCTCTTCCATAGCGTGCAAAAAAAGTGTACTTAGTTTCTTTTTTAGGGATTTGATTTTCTGGGATTTGGAGATTTGGTATGCCGGATATCTTTCCCCTCAATCAGATAAACAGCCGACTCTGCCACATCGACCGCCTTGTCGCCTATTCGCTCAAGATAGTAGGATACACTATTGATGTTCATAATGTTAATAAGCGACTGCGAGCTATGCACCTCATTTTTGAATTCATCAGCCAGCTTGCGTTCAATTTTTTTATCCAGTTTATCTACCTTATCATCCATTTGTATGGTTTCGTATGCCATCTCGTTGCTGCCTCCGGCGAAGGAGAACACAGCACTTTTAATCATCTTGTCGGTATGCACGAACATCTTATCGAGCAGTTTTTTATAGTTGTCGAATCCATGAAGAGAAAAATCAATCTCCTGCAACAACTGGATGATATTTTCAATCAGATCGCCCACCCGTTCCATGGAAATTGTCATGTCGTGGTAGGCCATCAACCGGCGCAGGTCGGACGCGCGGGGCGTAAAGAGCATAATTGCATTAATTACCTTCTCCTTAATCGTAATATCCAGTGAGTTGATAATTTTCTCGTTGCGTTTTAATTCAAGGATAACATCCTCCCTGTGGTTATCCTGCAACAGCGACGAAGCCAGCGTTATCTGGGTCAATACAATCTCGGCGAGCAGTTGAAAGTCACTCTGCAGCTGCTCCAGATATCTATCTTTTATTCCCAGCGCGGGAGCATATTCTTTATTATCGTTCTGTGTATCCATAATTTAATTTGATTCAAATTGATCCTCTCCTATCTCTGATATTTCATTTTCTTACCGACTCCGATTCCTCGGGTTCCGTTTCGGAACTACGCTTCATTTTCTCTCATGACGAAGATCCGACAGTTTATTATCAACCAAATACACCCGTCAGATACTCTTCGGTACGTTTATGCTGCGGCTTGGTGAACATCTGCGCGGTGTTACCATGTTCCACCAACTCACCCAGATACATGAACATGGAGTTGTCGGAAATGCGGGCTGCCTGTGACATATTATGGGTCACAATGATGATGGTGAACTTCTGTTTTAATTCCAACAACAATTCCTCTATTTTGTTCGTGGAGATCGGGTCGAGTGCAGAGGTAGGCTCGTCCATAAGCAACACCTCCGGCTTCAGAGCGAGCGTGCGGGCAATGCAGAGGCGCTGTTGCTGTCCACCCGAAAGGAACGATCCCCGTTTGCTCATCACGTCTTTCACCTCGTCCCACAATGCAACGCTCATAAGGCTCTGCTCTACTATTTCATCTTTCTCACTCCGGTTCAGGCGGATACCGTTGAGCGAATAGCCTGCCAGCACATTTTCGTAAATGCTCATGGTAGGAAAAGGGTTGGGCTGTTGAAACACCATGCCTGCCATGCGCCTCACCTCCATGGGATCCATCTCCAGCACATTTCTTCCTTTAAGGAGGATCTCACCGGTGGTGGTAATATGTGCATAAAGGTCGTGCATACGGTTGATGGCGCGGATGAGCGTACTCTTGCCGCACCCCGAAGGGCCCATTATTGCGGTAATGGTGTTGGGATAGATGTCGGTGCTGACCTTCTTTACAGCAAACTTTTCCGGTGTATAGGATACCGATACATCTTTCAATTGAAGAATGGCGTTTTTACTGTGTGTAATTTTTATATTTTCCATTTACGAGCTACAATTTTGGCTATCCAGTTTAGCAGGAAGATGACAATTAATAACAAAAGCGAAGAGGACCAGATCAGATCCACCAGGTTGGGATCGTTATAAAAATCCCAGATGAGCAGAGGAATGGCACTGGTGGGTTCCGTGATCTTCCAGTTCACCACAGAGGCGCCCAATGCAGTGAGCATCAGGGGGGCGGTCTCTCCCATCACCCTCGAGATGGCAAGAAGGATACCGGTGAAGATTCCTCCAAATCCCGAAGGTAATAAAATTTTAAATACAACGTTGGTATAGGACGATCCCAATGCAAGTCCCGCCTCCTTGTATGATGCTGGCAGCATCTTCAAGGTCTCTTCGGTGGATCGCACAATCATGGGTAGCATCATAATGGACAGGGCTACGCTACCGGCCAGGGCTGAGTAGCCTCCCAGTGGTTTCACCACCCATGCATACGCAATAATACCAATTACAATGGAGGGCATCCCTTGCAACAAGTCAGTAAGGTAACTGATTACCTTCGCGAACTTCTTTCCCCGGTTATCCGACAGATAGATGCCGATGAACAATCCCAGTGGGACAGAGATCAGGATGGCAAGCCCCACAATAAGAACTGATCCGGTAATCCCATTCAGGATACCCCCGGGAATAGGATCTCCATTCATTCGGGCCATCAGGGCATCTACCGACGAGGGAGTCACCTCAGTGAAAAGACGCAGGTTGAAATTTTTGTAGCCCTTGGCAACCACGTCCCAAATGATAAAGAAAAGGGGAACCATTGCAAGAAAAGAGAAGAGACAAATAAGGATAAATGCCGTTTTGTCCTTTGTTTTTCTTGATTTGAACGATATCGGTTTTACCTGACTCATGCGTGCGATAATTTTTTCATGACAAGCTTGGCTATCAGGTTGATGACAGCCGTAATAATAAAGAGCAG
>NZ_DCEN01000049.1:106240-142956 GCF_002316955.1 Proteiniphilum sp. UBA1028 | reverse complement strand
CGCCAGAATATAAGAAGCTACAATGCCGGAGGCTGCAGTGGGTAAGCTGATGTGCTGTACCACCTCAATGCGGGTAGCTCCCAAACTGTAGGCCCCCTCCTTGAGGTTGTTGGGCACCATCGACAAAAATTCGCCGCTCAGCGAAGAGGCATAAGGAATGATCATGATGGCCAGGACAACCGACGAGAGGAAGATGCCAAATCCCTGCGCATTCACGTCCAGGGCGATGACAAGTGGGCGCACCGTGTAAAAGCCCCACAAGCCATACACGATAGAAGGGATGCCGGCGAGCAGGTCGACCACCGACCGAACTACACCCGCTATTTTTTTACCTTTGAAATATTCACCGTTGAACAAGGCTACAGCCAGTGAAAAGGGGACACAGAGCAACAGAGCGAAGAAGGCCGTGTAAAGTGTTCCCAGAATAAACGAGAGCGCGCCGTATTCTTCCGTGGCCGAACGGGGATCCCACTCAGCACTGGTGATAAATCCCCAAATGCCATATTCACGAAAGGTCTCGCCAGAACGGCTTACCAGTGCGTAGACAATGGCCGCCGACAGTAGCAGGATGAGCAATGCCGCCACAAACAGAAGAAACCGGAAAATTTTATCCTTCATATCATGTTATTCGTTCAAAACCGCTCCAACACCGTCGCCGGCAGGCTCGGAAGAGATATTGAGAGCAACGGGTGCTCCGCCATAGTTTATTTCGCTTATCAGTTTTCTGTTTTTTTCCAGCGCCTGCATTGGTAGCGGTGCATAATTGATCTGTGCCGCAACTTTTTGTCCCTCGGGGCTGATGATGTACTGCAGCAAACTCACCAACTGCTCTGCATCCT
Source organism: Proteiniphilum sp. UBA1028 (assembly GCF_002316955.1). Taxonomy (NCBI): domain Bacteria; kingdom Pseudomonadati; phylum Bacteroidota; class Bacteroidia; order Bacteroidales; family Dysgonomonadaceae; genus Proteiniphilum; species Proteiniphilum sp. UBA1028. The sequence goes on along the minus strand of NZ_DCEN01000049.1, from coordinate 142,117 downwards.
GCCGTGTGCGGCTGTCGTACTGCTGATTCTTGTATACCAGAATCCAGGTGAAGAGGCTCATCGGATAAGCTTCCGGATCACCCGAATCGGTAATCGTTGCCCGCATATCTTCCGGCAGATCCACGTTGGCTGCAGCCGAGATGGCCTCCAGCGTGGCGTTCACATACCTGCCTGCACGGTTTTTCAATTTTGCCGTGGGCAACTTTAGGGTGAGGGCATACTCAGAGCCGATATAACCAATGGCCCCTTCGGTCTGCTGCACGATACCTGCCACACCGGGGTTACCTTTGGCGGCTATGCCGGCCTCCCATTTCAGGGCTTTGCCCTTACCCATGATCCTGTCCCACTCGGGGCTCACCACGCAAAGATACTCAGAAAAGTTATAGGTTGTACCGCTACCGTCGGAACGATAAACCGGGGTTATTTCCAGGTCGGGTAGTTTTATCGTTGGATTTTCCGCTGCGAGACGGGAATCGTTCCATTTTTTTATTTTTCCGAGATAAATGTCGGCGATCAGGGCTCCTGTCAGCCGGAGGCTGTCCACACCCTCAAGGGTATAAGCCATTACCACTCCTCCCATGCAGGTGGCGATATGAATGACCTCTGCCTTCATCGACGCAATCTCCTTCTCATTGAGAAAAGCATCGCTCGCACCAAAGTCGACCGACCGGTCACGGAGGCTGCGAATACCGCCGCCACTGCCGATGGCGCCATAGTTCACCGTGATGCCGTCATGCTGGCGCATGTAATCACGGAATACTATATTATAATAGGGATAAGGGAAGGTGGCTCCTGCGCCCGAAATGGATGTCGCAAGCTTGTTGCCTTCGGAGTCGGTAGAGACATTGTTACACGATAACACAAAAAATGACAGAAGGGAGCACAGTAGAAAATGTCGCATCTATAATAAACCTAATTGTCCTGTTTAGGATATTTTACCGCAAAAGTACGATATGAATGTTACAATTCGGTTACGAATATGTTACATATTTGTTAAGTTTACCACGTGAAGGCTTATTTGATGAGCTTCTCCACTTTTTCCCGGAAATTCAACATGTGGGCGGGATCCCACCTCCACATCTCGTCGGTGAGCAATTCTACAACCTTGTCGATTTTCTCTTCCAACATCAACCCAGCCAACTGATCGGCATGGACAACCAGGGTAACCTGCTCGTTTGACTGTTCCGGATATTTCACCTTCAGGTCATATTGTGTTTCGGCTGTTCCGCCAATACGCAACCCCAACAGGATGCGGTATGTTTTGTCATCGTTCCATTTCCAACGGACAAGGAGCGCCTTTGCCATGCTGTTCCGTTTGGAGTTGCTTTCCAGGATATCTTTCATCATATTTTTATCCATACGCTACATGAATTGCAAAACCACTTACACTGTGCAACTTGGGTGGCTTATTGATGATGTGTACTGTTATAACAAAAGGGGAAAAAACATGTTCAGCCTTTCCGGTATTTTTTCTTAAAAATATCGGATCATCCTTTTTGACTCGGGAGTAAAAAAACAATTCAGGATAAGGAATGGGATAGGCAAATTACCAAAAACCGGAATCAAAAAAAAGAATAAAGCAATTTTTGGAAGTACTAAAGAAGTTGAATTACTGCTCGAAAATGTCTACTTTTGTTGGTGAAAAGCAATTGCTTTTCTGTGTAGCTTAGGAAACCACATTAAAAAACAAAGAAACATGAATGAATATAAAGCGCAGGATGCGCTCGTGCTCTTTTCGGGAGGCCAGGACTCTACCACCTGTCTCTACTGGGCCAAACAACAGTTCCGTCGTACTCACGCGCTCTGCTTCTCCTACGGGCAGCGCCACTCACAGGAGGTGGACAATGCACGCCGGCTGGCGGCCATGGCTGATGTACCCTTTCGGGTGCTCGATACAACCATCATCTCGCAGCTGGCACCCAACTCACTCACCGATCGTTCCATGCAGATGGACAAGGAGAAGCCGGATGGTTCTTATCCAAACACATTTGTGCCGGGAAGAAACCTGCTTTTTCTCACGTTTGCCGCTACCCTTGCTCATGCGCAGGATATACGCCACCTGGTGACAGGTGTTTCGGAGGCGGACTATAGCGGCTACCCCGACTGCAGGGACACCTTCATTCACTCGGCCAATGCCACACTCAACCTGGCCATGGACAGGCATTTTGTAATCCACACGCCGCTCATGTGGCGCAACAAAAAACAGGTATGGCAGCTTGCCGATGAGCTGGGTGTGTTCGACATCGTGAGAAACGAAACTCTCACCTGCTATAACGGCATCCCGGCAGACGGCTGCGGCGAATGCCCTGCATGCCTGTTACGCCGCAAAGGGCTGGAGGAGTATCTTACTGAGCGGACCGGTTTACCACACTCATAAATAAATCAACAACAATATGCAGATAGAAGGACTCAGCCACCTGGGTGGCAAGACAATATACAAACAGGATTATGCACCAGAGATGCTGGAAGCATTTGTGAACAAACATCAGGGAAACGACTATTGGGTGACGTTCGACTGCCCGGAATTCACCAGCCTCTGCCCCATCACCGGTCAGCCTGACTTTGCCACCATCCGCATCGACTACATCCCCGATGAAAAGATGGTGGAGAGCAAGAGCCTGAAGCTTTATCTCTTCAGCTTTCGCAACCACGGCGCTTTCCACGAAGACTGCATAAACATCATCATGAAAGACCTGACGGCACTCATGGATCCCAAGTACATTGAGGTTACCGGAATTTTCACACCGCGCGGGGGCATCAGCATTTATCCTTATGCCAACTACGGCCGTAAAGGCACAAAATACGAAAAAATGGCCGAAGAAAGACTCTTCGGCCACTCCTTCCCGCTATAATCCCTCCCTTTTCCCGGATGGCAACGGGTTATTTTTCAGATGTGACTGGCTGTTGCGGCTCGTAGTAACGCACCCAGTCGATAAACAGATCGGCCGGTAGCACTGACGGATCGGTATCCTTATTCAACCTGACGCCGATAAACAGATCAAAATCGTGGTCGTAAAACGGGAACTGGCCGGGAATATCGGTGAGAATACGAGGGTATTTCTTGGTGCGGATGTCATCCACATAGAAGACCACGCTGTCGGCATAGTTTTCTACCGCATACGTATGATACTGGCCGGGGTTCACACCTACCAGCACACTGGAGGGAGGATTGTCGGGCATCCCCTGCGTAGTGGTGTATTCGGAAGTTACAGACTGATACACAAACTCATCCAGACCATATCGTTCCATGAAGTCGATCGATATATTTTTCGTCTTATCGGCCGGCACCAACGAAAGGTATGGGGTAGCATCCTCCACGGTGTTCATCCGGGCCCTGACTTCAATGCGGTTGATGCTGCCGGCGTTGAATGCCGGGCGGTTGATACCACCAGTAAGGAAAGGCATGGAATCGTTGTCCGCATCATTGGCAAGCGCGCGCAACACCAGGTTGCCTTCCTGTAAAACATACAGTCCTTCGTGATGACTCATATAGCGAAAGGAAGGGAGTTTGCTCTTGGGTGTCTTCAACCAGGAGGCAGTATCGAGCGATGTATCGAAATCATCTTCCCATACAAGGCTCCATCCCTTTCTTGCTTTTTCGTCTTCGTTTTCTTTCTGACCTGAGCAGGAGATCAGCCCCAGTGAGATTGCTGACAGTGCCAGCCAAGTTGTAATTTTTTTCATTTTAATGGTTTTGTCGTTCTTTTCGTCTTTTGTTTAATCCGGAATGTCAAAAACAGGTGCATCCGCAACATGACTTTGCATCAATAACAGGCAAAGCAAATGATTACCTCACCATTTTTTCGCTGCAAAAGTAGCTATTATCCCTCAGATAAGGAAACTTTTTTACTACCTTTGCTCCCTGTTTATAAGTTTTTAAATAGTAGTAGACAAATCATTCATTTCAGTTATTATGCCGGAAATTTCCCAGCGGGGAGTGCAGATGCCCGCATCACCCATACGCAAATTAGCTCCACTCTCTGATGCTGCCAAGGCACAGGGTGTAAAAGTATATCACCTCAACATCGGTCAGCCCGACCTCCCTTCGCCGGTGACGGCACTCGACGCGATTCGCTCCATCGACCGCACCACGCTGGAATATAGTCCTAGCGACGGATATCGGTTTTACAGAGAGAATCTGACGACATACTACAAACAGTATGACATCGACCTTACGCCCGAACAGATCATCGTGACAGCCGGTGGCTCGGAGGCTGTGTTGTATGCGTTCATGGCCTGCCTGAACCCGGGTGACGAGATTATTGTCCCCGAGCCTGCCTATGCCAACTACATGGCTTTTGCCATCTCGGCCGGTGCGGTCATTCGCACCATCCCCTCAACCATGGAAACGGGTTTTGCCCTTCCTCCGATGGAGGAGTTTGAGAATCTGATCAACGAGCGCACCAAGGGCATCCTGATCTGCAACCCCAACAATCCCACGGGATATGTCTACACACCCCAAGAGATGGAACAGATCAGGAATCTGGTGAAAAAGTACAACCTCTATCTCTTCTCAGACGAGGTATACCGCGAGTTTATTTATAACGACACACCTTATGTATCGGCGTGCCACCTGGAGGGGGTGGAAGAAAATGTGGTGCTGATTGATTCCGTTTCAAAAAGATACAGCGAGTGCGGCATCCGCATTGGCGCGCTGATTACCAAGAACCAGAAGGTTCACGACACCGTGATGAAATTTTGCCAGGCACGGCTAAGTCCGCCCCTGATCGGACAAATTGCTGCCAACGCATCGTTGCAAGTGAGCAGCAGTTATATGCAACACAACTTTGACGAATATAAGGGACGACGTGACTTCCTCATCGAAAGGCTGAACAAGATTCCCGGTGTCTACTCGCCCATGCCGCAAGGAGCATTCTACACGCTTGCCAGGCTTCCTATCGACGATGCCGATGCCTTTTGTGGCTGGTGTCTCTCCGATTTCCGGTATGAGGGGCAGACCATCTTCATGGCGCCGGCCACCGGCTTTTATGTGACACCCGGCCTTGGAAAGAACGAAGTACGTATAGCCTATGTGCTGAATAAAGAAGATCTGGACAAGGCGTTGACGGTGCTCGAGAAGGCACTGGAGGCTTATCCAAACAGAAGATAGCATGCATGAATGCAGAACTGTTCATAGCGAAACGAATCTACAAAGGCGATAAGAAGAATAACAAACGGGTCTCGTCGCCCGCCATCAGGATTGCCATTGCCGGTATCGCTCTGGGGCTGGCGGTGATGATCGTAGCGGTATGCATCATCGTGGGCTTCAAGAAGGAGGTCCGCGCCAAGGTGATCGGCTTTGGCTCTCACATTCAGATTACCGCCTTCGAGAGCAACTCCTCCTACGAACATATGCCCATTGCAGTATCCGACACGCTGCTTGCGCATCTGCGTGCCAATCCGGCTATCAGCAACATTCAGGAGTTTATCACCAAGCCGGGTATTATCAAGACCGACGACGATTTTATGGGAGTGGTCCTCAAAGGTGTGGCTGAAGGGTACGACTGGCAATTCTTCCGGAAGAACCTGGTGGAGGGAACGGTGATAGAACCCGCAGACACGGCTGACGGCAACCGGGCAATCATCTCCAAAGAGATGGCCGACAAGCTGCTACTGAAGAGGGGGGACAGCTTCACCTGCTACTTTGTGCAGGATCCGGTGCGTGCACGCCGTTTCGATATCGTGGGCATCTACGAAACCAACTTCGAAGATTACGACAAACTTTACATCCTCACCGAAAAGGAAGTGCTTGCCCGTCTTAACGGATGGGATTCCGATATGGTGAGCGGCATTGAGGTGCTAGTAAAGAATTACGACAACCTGGACAGGACCGCGCAGGAGCTTTTCTTTGATATGGCCTCTCACACAGACCGGCTGGGCAATGCTTTTTACACCCGCTCCATCAAGGACATCAATCCCATGATCTTTAACTGGCTGAACCTATTGGACATGAATGTATGGGTGATCATCATCCTCATGCTGGTGGTATCCGGTTTCACCATGATTTCCGGTTTGTTGATTATTATCCTGGAGCGCACCAACATGATCGGCATTCTCAAATCGATGGGTGCCCGGGATTTAAGCATCCGCAAGGTTTTTCTCTACCTCTCTGCCTTCCTCATCGGGAAGGGAATGCTATGGGGTAACGTGATCGCACTGCTGTTTTGTTTTATTCAGTACCGGTGGCAGCTATTGAAACTGGATCCTTCCACCTACTATCTCGCGGCCGTGCCCGTGGACCTGAACCCGCTCTATATCATCCTGCTGAATGCAGGCACCCTTTTCGTATCCCTGCTGATGATGATTGGACCTTCCTACCTTGTGGCTAAAATTACGCCTGCCAAATCCATTCAGTTCGAGTAACTGTCTGGAATAACTCAGAAGAAAAGCATTATATTTGCGAAAAGCTAAAAAATGAAAATCCTTCATACATCCGACTGGCATTTAGGCAAAAGGCTTGAAGATTTCTCCCGCCTGGAGGAACAACAAGCGGTGATGCAGGAGATCTGTGAGATCGCCGACCGGGAAGAGGCAGATGCTGTGCTGATCGCAGGAGATCTGTTCGACACGTTCAATCCTCCCACCGAGGCTGTAGATCTGCTGTACAAAGTCCTGAAAAGGCTCACCGCAAATGGACGCCGCCCGGTGATTGCCATTGCCGGAAATCACGACTCGCCCGACCGCATTGAAGCACCCGACCCGCTTGCCCGCGAGTGCGGGATCATCTTCGCCGGTTACCCCAATTCAATTGTACCCCCATTTATCCTCGAATCCGGCCTGCAAGTACTGAAAAGCGATAGAGGCTTTTTGGAGTTAACACTTCCGGGCAGCAACAGCCCGCTGCGCATTCTGCTTACACCCTATGCCAACGAATATCGGCTAAAAGCCTTTCTTGGACACGAAAACAGCGAAGAAGAACTGCGCAGGATCCTTCAGCAAAGATGGGAAAGCATCGCCAGCCAATACTGTGATGACCGTGGCGTAAACATCCTGCTGTCGCACCTGTTTATGGTAAAGAAGGGCGACCCGCTTCCGGAGGAGCCGGAGGAGGAGAAACCCATCCTGCATGTAGGAGGCGCGCAGGCCGTGTATACCGAAAATATTCCTTCACAGATTCAATACACGGCGCTGGGGCATCTGCACCGGATGCACAAGGCGGACGACACATCGCCCTCACCCGTTTATTACAGCGGAAGTCCCCTCTCCTACAGTTTTTCTGAGGCCGACCAACAGAAGTATCTTTTGCTGGTGGAGATCGAACCGGGTCATGGAGCCACGGTACGGGAAATTCCGCTCACGGGTGGCAAGCGTCTCCTGCGCAAAAAGGCGTATGGAGTAGAGGAAGCATTGCTATGGCTTGCAGAAAACAGGGATGCTTTGGTAGAGCTCACACTGGTCACCGATACTTTTCTTACGGCACAAGACAGGAGAAGGCTCCAGGCTACGCACGAGGGAATCATATCCATTATTCCGGAAGTATCCGACATGGACGCCCTGACAGGTCGCTCTCCCTCCAATATCGACCTGAGTCAAAGCATGGAAACACTTTTTCGTGATTATTTCCTGCACGAGAAGGGGCAGGAGCCCGGCGAGGAGATTCTGAGCCTGTTCAGGGAGATTATGGCAGAGGAGGAGGAATCATGATACCCATAGAGTTAACCTTGCAAGGACTCTATTCCTACCAGGGGAGACAAACCATCGATTTCACCAGGCTTACCGGTGCGAACCTGTTTGGCATCTTCGGAACGGTGGGCAGCGGCAAGTCTTCCATCCTCGAAGCAATTACTTTCGCTATTTATGGGCGCACCGATCGGTTGAACCTCTCGGGCGACAACCGCTACTACAACATGATGAACCTAAAGTCGAACGAGCTCCTGATCGATTTCATCTTCGAAGCCGGGAAGGATCAGACAGCCTACCGGGCAATAACAAAAGGAAGGCGCAACAGCAAGCGGTTCGATGAGGTAAAAACGTTAGAACGCTCTGCATACAGGAAAGTCGGCCACGACTGGGTCCCCATTGATGTTGCATCATTGGAAGAGGTTGTAGGATTGAGCTACGATAACTTCAAGCGCACCATCATCATCCCGCAGGGTCAATTTCAGGAGTTTCTACAGCTCGGCAACAAAGACCGCACCCAGATGATGAAGGATCTTTTCAACCTTGGGAAGTTCGAATTCTATTACAAGGTAGTGTCTCTGGAATCGAAAAACAACGCACGCAAGCAACACATTGAAGGCCAGCTACAACAACTGGGATCCGTTGATCCGGAGCAGGCGGACAGCTATCGTAAGCAATTGTTGCTGCTCGAAAAGGAGATTGGCGACCTAAACCGGAAGCTGGACGAAAACACATTGCATGAGGAACAACTCCGCAAACTGCAGGAGCTGACCCAAAAGACTAGCGATGCAGAAAAGGAGCAACAACAGCTTCAGGAGCAGGAGCCTCACTTTCGTTCTCTTGAAAAAAGGGTTGAGCGCTACGAGCAGAGCGTGATGTTGTTCAAGCATCAGCTTGACCTGCTGCAGGAAAGCCGGAAGAAAAAAGAACTCCGGGATGCGCAGATTCGCATTGACACGGATAAATTGCGAAGAGAGGAAGAGGAAATTGAACGACTCGAGAAAAGGCTGGACACAATAACAACGGCGTACGAGAAAAGGGATGAGTTAAACAGAAAGGCAGAAGAGCTTACACGTCTGCTTCAAATAAAGATGCTGGAGGAGATCGTTTCCGTCGAAGAGTCTCGTGTAAAGAAAGGCACCCTGGCCCTGGAAAGCACCCTGGCGGAAATACAAAAGCTAAAGATTAAAAAGGAATCGCTGGAGCAGGCGATAAAAGCAGCACGAGACACTATGCCCGACCTGTCGCTTCTGTCCTCCATCAAAGCGTGGTATATAGAAAAACATCATCTCGACGATCAACTGCTGGAAGTGGAAAATGAGTTGAAAAAATATCTGCAGCAGGAAAACAAGACTCTCGAAGAAAAATTGCTGATTCTGGAGGATACAGAATTTGAAGGATTGTCAAAAGATGCCGGCTACAAGGAATACATTCTCCATCTGCAGGCAACAGGCGAAACGATAAAAGAAAAGCAGATGCTGCTGGGTGAACAGGAGAACAGCCTCCGGCTAAAAGAACAGCTGAAAGCCTATGCCGAGGCACTGACCGAGGGAAGGCCATGTCCTGTCTGTGGATCACTGCATCATCCGGAACGCTATAAAAGCGAAGCATATCACGACACATTGAGCCGGCTTATTGCAGAAAAGCGCTCGCTGGAGCTGCGACAGGAGCGTATTGTTGTTTTGGAAAAGGAACTAAGCCTTCTCGAGAGCCGGCAATTGCAGATTTCCAGCGGACTGCATGATCTGTGCCAAAAGAAGAGATTGCTTGGCGATAAGGCCGTATCCCATCTCAAACAATTTGCCTGGGATGCCTACCGTGAGGAAAAAGAAGTGAGCAACGCTTTCAATAAGGCAAAGTTGATTCAGGCAGAGTTAAACAGACAGGAGGCAGACTTGCAGAAAGCAGCAAAAGAACTGGAAAAACAGGAGCATAACAGGGAGCGGTTCCGGGAAGAACTGGAAAAGATAAAAACATCGCTCACGGTAAACCAAACCAGGTTGAGGACCATCGGGCAGCAGCTTCAGTGGATACAGCCTGAACAATATCGCCAAACGCCTCCTTCTTTGATTGAAGAGGAGAAAAACAGCTTGCTGAAGGAGTACGTGCGCCTAGAGAAGGAGTACACCGAAAACAACAAGATCCTTCAGGAACATCGTAAACAAAAAGATACGCTTGCCGGCAGCCTGGCATCCAACCAAAAGGAACTGAATGAGGAACAGTCGGCCATCGACAAGCTAAACAATGCATTGAAACTGCAGGTGGAGCAATCCTCCTTCCAATCGGTGGAAGAAGTAATCGGCATTCTGTCGCAACCCATCGATACGGAAGCGGAGAGACAACACCTTACCCGTTTTAGGGAACAATTGCTGCGTTGTGCATCCACCCTGCAGCAACTCCGGCATGAGGCAGCCGGCAGGGTGTATGATGCCGGTGTGCACCGGGCCCTTAAGGAGGAGATTGCCATGCTCCGGGAGCAGGCCACACAGAAAATTCAGGAACAGGGAAAAACGGCGGAACAGCTTAAAAAGTTACAAGAAAATATGGAGAATCAGACGCTGCTTCGCAAGGAGCACGACAGCCTGGAAGCAAGAGCAGAGGATATCAGAACCCTGAAGTCGCTATTCAAGGCAAGCGGTTTTGTGGATTACATCTCCTCTGTCTACTTGCAGAATCTCTGCAACACAGCCAACGATCGTTTCTTTCAGCTTACCCGGCAGCGACTGAGCCTGGAGATCACGGCCGACAACAGCTTTCAGGTGCGTGACTTCATGAATGGAGGAAAGACAAGAAGTGTTAAAACTCTTTCGGGAGGTCAAACATTTCAGGCTTCACTGTCGCTTGCCCTGGCTCTTGCCGACAACATCCAGAAGATTACCCAATCAAGCCAAAACTTCTTCTTCCTCGACGAAGGTTTCGGCTCGCTGGACAAGGAGTCACTCGATATTGTATTCGACACCCTAAAGTCGCTGCGCAAGGAAAACCGCATTGTGGGTGTCATTTCGCATGTGGAGGAGATGCAGCAGGAGATTGATGTGCACCTCTATATCGAGCATCACCCCGAAAAAGGCAGCATCATCCACCCCAGCTGGAAGAAATAATGGATGTTGAGATTAGAACTCCCTCCCGGATATATTCTGGACAGACAGCAATCCGGGAAGATAAACATAAAATAGTGAACGTTGGACAAATGTCAAATATCTCATCGGCTACATTTGCAGACTCAAAGCCACATTATCAGATTCTGAACGGGTTACGTGGAATTGCGGCACTGATTGTGATAGGGTATCACATCTTTGAAGCCTTTGCCACAAGCCCTGCAGATCAACAATTCAATCACGGATACCTTGCTGTAGACTTCTTCTTTATACTGTCAGGGTTCGTGATCGGGTATGCTTACGACGACCGGTGGAAAAGTATGGAAACCAGAAATTTCATTACGCGCCGGTTAATACGTCTTCAACCAATGGTGATAACAGGGGCCGTGTTAGGAGCGATAACCTTTTTCATGCAAGGAAGCGAAAAATGGGATGGGACACCGGTTGCTCCTCTTCTGGTGATGTTTGCGTTGCTGCTCCACATCTTCCTGATTCCGGCCGTACCGGGTACCGGGGCTGAAGTACGTGGAAACGGAGAAATGTACCCGTTGAACGGCCCGAGCTGGTCCCTGTTTTTTGAATATATTGGAAACCTGCTGTATGCTTTTTTTCTGCGCAGGCTGTCTACACGGGCTCTCGCAACGCTTGTCGCCCTGGCAGGTGTGGGATTAGCCTCGTTTGCCATTGGCAATCTTTCCGGATTTGGGCATTTGGGCGTGGGCTGGACCCTGGCCGATTACAACCTGCTTGGAGGTTTTTTACGGTTGCTTTTTGCCTTCTCTGCGGGACTCCTCTTATCGCGTGTTTTCAAACCGGTCCATATCACGGGGGCTTTTTGGAAATGCAGTCTGGTTATTGTAGTTTTGCTTTCCATGCCCTATATTGGCAATGGCAATTCGCCATGGATAAATGGCATATATGATGCGGTATGCACCATCGCAATCTTTCCCATGCTTGTTTATCTGGGGGCTTCGGGAAAAATAACCGGAAAATTTACTGTCGGGATGTGTAAATTTCTGGGGGATATATCCTATCCGCTCTACATGGTGCATTATCCCTTTATGTACCTTTTCTATTCTTTTGTGTGGAAGAAAGAACTCACGTTCGCCCAAACATGGCCATTTGCATTTATTTTATTGTTTGGAAATATCCTGGTCGCATATCTGTGCCTGAAGATGATTGACGAGCCAGCACGCAAATATCTGACAAAACGTTTTTTGCAAATAAAAAAGGATGGACATTGAACACAGCGCCGTTGTTGAGCGTATTTGCGACCCAATAAATTATATCCGATAAAATGAATAAACAGAAAGGGACAAAGAGTATGAGCATAAACTGGATAATCCTGATTATTGGTGGCTTGTTCGAATCGATTTTTGCAATGAGCCTGGGAAAAATGCAACAAACATCCGGGAAGGAGATGTGGATGTGGTTAATCGTCTTTATGTTGTCGGTGAGCCTGAGCATGTTGTTGCTCTTTAAATCGATGGGAGGCGATCACCCTATTCCTACTGGTACTGCTTATGCTGTGTGGGCAGGAATCGGCGCTGTTGGAACGGTCATATTGGGCATTTTTGTTTTTAAGGAACCCGTTACTTTCTGGCGGTTGTTTTTCCTGAGTGCGTTAATTTTTTCTATTGTGGGGTTGCAATTGACATCGAAACATCTGTAATTTTGATGTACCAATCATTTTTTCTCCAATCTACTCCAAAATTCAGGTTAACAAGCAGTTCTTTTTTCGAACAAAACCGCAGAGAAAGAGACGCAATAGTCTAATTACCAATAAACTACAAACCATGTTGATATCCTGTTCATAACCTGTTCATAAGTTGTTCGTATTTTTAGTCCAAAATAGTTGCTTTTTTCCTTTTCCGGACGTTATATTTGCAGAGAGCAACAAAACATATCCGTGCACACAACGTGCAAAAGATATAGGAGTTCTTTGAAATTTTGCATACGACCGGAAGAATTTCATTCACGAGATGCACAAACTCAGTTTGTCATTCCAATGTTCTTAATGAGAAAGGCTTACCAGCTTTTCCCGGAAGGACTGAATGCAATTCTGTTGCACCATGTAACATTTGCAAAAGCAATTGCCAGTGGCTCTGTTGAAGAGTGATCCTTCGCGGGTATCTTTCTTCTCCGAAAGTTGCTGCAAAAGCTTGCAAAAACTATAAGGTTTTTCGGAACCGTGAGCCTCTCCTATCTAAAGTAGGAAGATTTTCACAGGCCCGGATATTATGGAAGTTGCTACAGGAAATTTATTTCCCGGCAACAACCAGTTTCAAAAAGGCTGAATACAGTTACCTGAACATTTTCACGCAATACATCTGCAAGTTTACTTGTAGTTTGTAAAACAAAAAGAATGTTCGCGTTATTTATTCTGCTTCACAGTCCGGAAAAATGAATATCAAACGATTTAATGTTATCGAACCGAATGATATTGAGACTTCTCGGAACAGCTTTAACAGCCTCAAACACTGTTTTAGACGTTACTTGAGGTATCCGTATTCTGAAGTATCTGCCTTTTATGTAGAGCAATCAAAATAAGCTTAAAACGTTTGTTTTGGTTTTACAGATTTGAAACACCTGCACATATAGCTATGCACGCAAAGCAACATCTGCACCGTCCGTGCAAAACGATTTGAACTCCTACCCTGCAATAGCCCCGGATCCACCGGGGCTATTTTTATGTATATCCTAATCCAGAGTAAAAATCATCTTGTTCTCCTCGGCCATTCTGCGCATGTTGAGGATGGCATAACGCATACGCCCCAGAGCCGTGTTGATGCTCACACCCGTTCTATCGGCAATTTCTTTAAAGCTTAAATCCTTGTAGTAACGCATTTCCAGCACCTCTCGCTGAGCATCGGGCAGGCAGGCAACAAGCTTTTTGACATCCGAGAGCACCTCTGTTCGCACCAGTTCGACCTCCACAGTATCCTCACCGAGGGAGGAACTATTCCACAGATCCAGGTCATAATCGTCGTTGGAAATAGTATTCTCGTTTTTCTTCTGCCGGAAATAGTCGATCATCAGATTGTGCGCAATTCGCATCAGCCACGCTTTGAACCTGCCAGTTTCGGTGTATCTCCCCTGCTTGATGGTGGTGATGGCTTTTATAAAGGTATCCTGAAAAATGTCTTCCGCCAGACCGTTATGACGGACAGTGAAGAGAATGTAGGTGTAAAGAGACTGTTTATAACGCTCGAGGAGTACATCAAACGCTGCGTTATTGCCACAGGCATACGATACAACCAATTCTTCGTCGGTCATCGCACTGAAAGTATCCATTGCTTTACTTCTTCAATTGTTATGTTAAATTAATGGAGTAAAGAGGACTTATAGGCAATCAATTTTAGCGTTTGTTATTTATCGGTAACAAAGAAAAATAAAAAAAGAATACAGAACAAGCATAATAACAGATTAATGATGGCGACAGGGATGATAAAAAGTTAAAAACAGGATTTTTCCGCGAAGTTTACTACCTTTGTTTGAAAAGGTGTAATCTTTTATTCAGAAAAATTTATGAGACGTCTTTGCATACCGTTGCTTCTAAGTTATCTTTTCTCAACGGGGGTCGCACAGGATATCACCGTGAGGCAGGACAGCCTTAAAACCATCATCGCCACAGGCACGCTACGCCAGCAGAAAGATACAGTTCAATCAAGAAATGTTTCTCTGAAACTACCCCGGCTGAATCCGGCCATGGACATGCATCCACAACTCACACCCTACCAGCGCTTTACGGTCAGCACACCGTCTGCATCTGCCAGCAGACTTTTGCCGCCGATTTATTGGAGAGGTGTGGCATCCGATTATATCAATTCGAAAAGCCGCACTGCCATTGCTACGACCATGCCTGCACGCAACCTGCTGCTTCACTCTTCGACCACATTGGGCCTGGTGGAAACACCCTGGTTTGGGAAAGGCACCTATTACATCCTGGATGCCGGAGCGAACTATACTATATCTCCGGCTCTGAATGTGGGAATCAGCGGGGGATATAATTCCGGTTTCGGCATCCTCCCCTTTTGGAATGCAGGGATCGACGCAACGTATATGCTGCATCCGAACCTGTTGATCGAAGGGGGAATCAATTATTTGCAGACTGGAAAAAATACGTTTGGCCTGAATCAGTCGGCCCTGCTAATCGACCTACATGGCCGTTACCAACTGAACAACGACTGGTATTTGAATGCATACGGAGGAATGCCAGTAAGCCAAAGCAACAGCCATCCCTTGCGGCCGATGCTCCCGACGATGCACACTCTTTACTATGGCGGCTCCGTGGAGCATTGGTTCAACTCCACCACTGGTGTAGAAGCCGGCGTGATATGGATGCGCGACATGTTTACCGGAAAAATGCGTCCCCAGCCCAAGCTGGAACTGCTCTTCCGCCCAAAAAGATAAGCTCCATTATTTTAGGGTGATCGCGAAAGAAATCGAAAGACTTCCGGATATACTGGCTGGCATACAAAAAAGGGACCTGAAACAGTCCCTTTTTCCTGAAAATAAGAATACACTATTGCTCCGTAAGATCGGGCTTATAATAGGCAAGATCTTCGATGCGCGACTGAGCAATAAAGTTGTAGTTTTTCACCAACTCGTTCCGTCCATAATGGACATACACCTCGGCACTGCGACGGAATAACTCCTGGTTTTTGTTGGCATCCTGCAGAAGCAGGTATCCCGCAATGATGTGCCCGGCACTCTCTACCAACCGGCGGGCATGGAAATCGAGGTACTCTTCATCCTTGGCTGCAACGACCGTCTCCACCATCTTTTCATATGTCTCGGTCATCTTTGCCAGTACGTTCTTCAACGGCTCCAGTTCGGGAGTAAGCGGCATGGCGACATACTCTTTTATCCTTTGCAGATAAGTACCGGTGGTGACATGGCGTATGGCAGCCACCACCTGAAGCTGCGTGGTTCCTTCGTAGATGTTGGTGATGCGGGCATCCCGGTAGAGACGCTCACACTTATAATCTTTCATATATCCCGAGCCGCCATGTATCTGAATGGCATCGTAGGCATTCTGATTGGCATACTCGCTGCTCATCCCCTTACCAAGCGGAGTAAAGGCATCGGCCAGGCGGGAATAATATTTCATCTCCTCCCTCTCCTCCGGAGAAAGCTTGCGCTCACGGCCAATATCTTCCAAAGTCTTGTACATATCCACAAAACGGCAGGTTTCATAAAGGACACTACGTGAGGCATCGGTCTTTGCCCGCATATTTGCCAACATCTCATATACTGCCGGAAAGGTGATAATAGCCTTACCGAACTGACGCCGTTCAATGGCATAGTTGTATGCTTCGCGCGTGGCCGCTTCGGAGATGCCAACCGACTGAGCCATGATGCCCAGGCGGGCGCCATTCATCAGTGACATCACATATTTGATAAGCCCCATCCGGCGACTGCCCACAAGTTCAGCTTTGGCATTCTTGAAAACCAACTCGCAGGTGGGCGCTCCCTTGATGCCCATCTTGTTTTCAATGCGGCGCACATTCACGCCGCCGCTGCGTTTGTCGTAGATAAACATCGACAGGCCACGGGCATCTTTGGTCCCCTCCTCGGAGCGGGCAAGCACCAAGTGAATATCGGCATCTCCATTGGTGATAAAACGCTTTACACCATTCAGATACCATTGGTTCTCCTGCTCATTGAAGGAGGCTTTCAGCATCACCGCCTGAAGATCCGATCCGGCATCGGGCTCCGTGAGGTCCATCGACATGGTCTCTCCCTTCACCACACGCGGGATGTAATTGTTCCTCTGCTCTTCGTCCCCAAACTCATAGATGGTCTCACCGCAGTCCTGTAACATCCATATATTCTGAAAGCTGGCGTCGGCGCGACTCACAATATCGGCACTGATCATGTAGGGAACCATCGGGAAGTTGAGCCCCCCGTATTTACGGGAAAACCGCATTCCCATCAGCTCTGCCCTGTTGAGCACATCGAGATTCTCCTGGGTGTTGGCTGCATACGTAACACGGCCATCAGCTACAGTAGGGCCGCTATGATCTACCTCCTCAGCATTGGGTTCAATAATGTCGCCACAGATCTCCCCCACCACTTCCAGCACTTTATCGTAACTGTCCATCGCATCTTCAAAATCGATGGGTGCATAGTCGTATGTCTCCCTGTCTGCGTAATTTCGCTCCTTTAATTCCACAATTCGTTTCATCAGTGGATGCTGAAGGTAATGCCTGAATTGCGGTGTATCTGTATAAAAATTTGCCATGTTTTAAGAAATATTATTAGTAGGTTTTTATCAATACTGAATTTTAAAGTTCACGCTGGTTTGGAATTTCAAAAACAAGAGGCAACGTGTATCGCGTCCTGACAGGCTTTCCATCCAGTTTGGCCGGCTCCCATTTATGTATAAAAGCCACGACCTCTGTCGCACGCATTGCTTCCTTGTCGAGTAAATGATGTGCTCCCCGAACAATCTTAGGAGATACCATTTTCCCTTCTTTATCAATAATAAAGTTTATGATGACGCGTCCTTCGATGTTGTTTTTTCGTGCTTCCTCGGGGTAGCGGACAGCAGCAATTATTAATGCGGACAATGTTTTTACCCCACCGGGAAATTGTGCATGCTGCCAATAAGGCTCTGCGGAACGCTCGTTACCATCTTCATCAAAAAAGCGCCCTTTGTTATATTCCCCGCGAAGGTATGTTTCATCACGACGAAGAGAACCGTCCGGGTAATATTCCCTCAAGGTTCCCTCACGAATACCGTTTTTGAAATGCTCCACCAGTTTTTTACTACCGGAAGGATAATACTCTACACTTTTGCCGTTTAGATTGTTGTTTTCATACATACGGGTCACGCTGTCCCGCCCATCGGAATACAAAAAGTGTGACGATCCATTTTTAATTTTCCGGTCTGCATTGTATTCGGAATAATATTCCCATCCTTTATGTACACCTTCTCTAGTAAAGATATCTACTTTAATAATCTTATCCGACTCTTTCGTGACCACGGCATAGTTGTCGGTACGGCTCAAAAAAATCGTATCTTGGGCTAAGAGGGACGGTAAACTCAAAACGAGCAAGAATATCAAGCAACTCCTTTTCATCTACTTTGTGTTCTTCTTGTAATATTTTATCATCTTCGGAATCACCTTTTCCACATCCCCCGTAATCACATAATCGGCAATAGTGTTGATGGGTGCATTTGGATCGTTATTGATGGAAATGATGATGGAACTGTCCTGCATGCCGGCAATATGTTGTATCTGTCCCGATATGCCACAGGCAATGTATACCTTAGGGCGAACGGTAACACCGGTTTGTCCTACCTGGCGTTCGTGCTCGGTAAAACCGGCATCCACCGCCGCACGCGAAGCGCCTACCTCGGCACCCAATACGTCGGCCAACTGGTAGAGAAGCTGAAAGTTCTCTTTCGACCCTACCCCGTATCCTCCGGAAACAATGATGGGTGAGTTTTTGATGTTCACTTTCGATTTTTCAATGTGCCGGTCGATGACTGAGACGACAAAATCTTCATCCTTTACAAAATCACAGACCGTGTGTTCCACAGTTTCTCCTTTGTATTGGGGATCGAAAATCTCCTTCTTCATGACACCCTCGCGTACTGTTGCCATCTGCGGACGATGATCGGGATTGACGATCCAGGCCACAATATTACCCCCAAAGGCGGGTCGTATCTGATAAAGCAGGTTCTTATATGTTTTCCCGATTTTCTTTTCTTCGTGATCTCCTATCTCGAGAGATGTACAGTCGGCCGTAAGGCCGCTACCCAGCGCCGACGACACACGGGGGCCCAGGTCGCGACCGATAATGGTGGCTCCCATCAGGCAGATCTGCGGCTGTTCTTTTTTGAACAGCTCCACCAAAATAGAGGTATGCGGCATGGTGGTATAAGGCGACAAGCGTTCGTCTTTGAAGATGTGCAGCACATCCACGCCATAAGGAAAAACCTGTTGGTCAACTCCGTTGAGGTTTGCACCAGCTGCAATGGCTTCCATCTTGCAGTTAAGCTGGTTGGCCAGTGTACGCCCCTTGGTGAGTAGTTCCAGGCTAACATCGGCTACAGTACCCTCTTCAATTTCCAGATATACAAATAAGTTGTTCATTTATTAAATCTTAATAAATTAGACTATCCCTGCGTTTAACATGGTCCAAACGGGGTTGGCCTCTGCTCTCGCTTATTGGAATAGTTCTTTTTTAATTTTTTATCCAATTGTATGATTTTCTATTAGTTCTCTCATCAGCTCATCAATCTCGACATCACTGTCGGTGAGACGTTTGCTTTCTTTGGCCTGAAAGACCACATTTTCGATCTTTTTCACTTTCGTAGGAGAGCCGGAAAGGCCGCACTGCAGCGGGTCGGCATCTACATCGGCCACACTCCATTCGGTAAGGTTCAGATAGGGATGACTACTATAAATATCAATGTAATCGAGATTTTCAACCTGCCTCTCGGTCACCGTTTTGGCATGTTTAAACTTTAGCAGAAATTTCGCATTCCTGGGCCGGCAGGGACGAGCTGAGCTATTCACGGTAATGACTGCCGGAAGAGGACACTCCACCACTTCTACCCCGTTATCGAGGCGTCGCTTGACGGTAACTTTACCCTTGTCAAGTGCTTCGATGTTTTCCGCATAAGTGATCTGCGGAATTCCCAGTTTTTCGGCCACCTGCGGTCCTACCTGTGCCGTATCACCATCGATTGCCTGTCGTCCGGCGACAATAATATCATATTTCCCGATCTTTCGTACTGCCATTGACAAAGCGTACGATGTAGCTAGTGTGTCGGCACCGGCAAAAGCTCTGTCGGTCAACAACACGCCATCGTCCGCCCCGCGAAATAATCCTTCGCGCAAAATATCGGCAGCGCGTCCCGGCCCCATGGTCAGCACCGTAATCCGGGATCCGGGAAAACGATCCTTGATATCCAGTGCCTGCTCCATTGCGTTCAGGTCTTCCGGATTAAAAATTGCAGGCAGCACTGCCCTGTTCACGGTTCCGTCGGCCTTCATTGCATCTTTCCCGACATTGCGCGTATCGGGGACCTGCTTAGCCAACACAATAATGTTAAATGCCATTGTAGTCTGTTTAGTTGGTTTCTTTTAGGTATCTATTTTATGCTCTTTCGACACTATGAATGCGCATAAGAATTCCTCGCATGGTTTTCTATGTGATCGCACGAAAAAGACGCTATCTATTGAGCCAACAAATATACATAATTTTCACCAAGTCGCCCCTGAGAAAATAAACTTTCTGGAAAATGAAAACCGAAATGCAAACAATTGGACACGCAAATATGTTAATTAAATGTGATACCTTTGCAAATGAAGAATAAAAATTCTCCCAGATGAAAAAAATATTCCCTTTTCTGATCGTGATGGCAACAGGGCTGTTTTTGGACAGTTGCGCAGGCATTAGCTACCTGACCGTGGAAACCCGTGAGCCGGCACAGGTTGCATTGCCTTCTCATGTACTCTCGCTGGCTGTTGTGAACAATGTGGTGCAGCAACCCGACGAGATAGGACATGAAACGCAAATGGTTGGGCGTACCGACAGTGAAAGGACAAAAGCATCCTCCGACAGTGTGGCTATCTATTACACGGAAGCACTGACACAATTTCTGAATGAAGAGGATTATTTTCAAAGGGTGCTCTTTTATCCCGACCCTTTGCGAGGAGATACCGATTTTTTTCAGGAACATCCGCTCACTCCCGACAAGATGAATGAGATAAGGAACAAGACCGGTGTGGATGCCATCATCTCGCTCGACAAGCTGATCCTTCAGACGGTGAAAAGGGATCAATTCCGTCAACAGGGATATACATACGGCGACATAACCGGAAAGATACATTCTATCCTGAGGGTTTACCTTCCCACCATGGAAGGAAAGATCCCTGCAATACAATATACCGACAGTATGCGCTGGGAGGGGTTCGACATCCGCGACTCCCAGGCCTATGCCGAGGCCATGCTACCCTCGCGCGAAGAGGCGATGAAGCTGCTGGCCGTAAGGGCTGCCGAAAAGATGACCTATGTTTTTGCACCCCACTGGGAAAAGCAGGATAGGTGGTATTATACGCTTCCCAACTCTCTGATGCGGGAAGGAGAGGCATTTGCCAAGGGTGCTGATTGGGCCAGGGCAATTGAAAAGTGGGAATCTTTTTATTATTCCCGCTCCAATAAAACTGAAAAAGCAAAAGCTGCAAACAACATCGCGCTCGCCTTGGAAATGATGGACGACATGACGCAGGCACTGGAATGGGCAAAAGTAGCGCACGATCTTTTTGCTCAAGCCACAGCGCCCAACTCACTCGACAGGAGGAGGTCTTTGCTGTACAAGAACGAGCTGGATAGAAGAGTCAGTACATCGAATAAATTGAAAATGGAGGATTTTTAATCGTTTATTTATTGATCATCCTAAAAAAAACCGGGAAGTTATTCAGGATATTCAAAAAAAGCACTACCTTTGTCTCTGAATCTTCAACAGTACATTAACTCATACTACTGTTAATCATTTACAAAAATTCATTTCGAACCAAATTATCTCCGGCCTCTTTTTGCTGAAACGTATAATTCTATGCATTTATCACCCTGGCCGGGCATGATTCAGTAACAACATTTTTTCAAAATCCATAACGAATTTCAATAGATCTACATGGCTTATAACATTATCGAGCTTAATGAAAAGCTTACCACAGAATTACGGGTCCTTGCCAAGGAAATGGGCATAAGACGTCCTGACGCGTATAAAAAAGAAGAACTCATCTACAAGATACTGGATGAGCAAGCAATAGCCGAAACCAAGAAACTGACCGCTGACACAGGAACAAAACAAAACTATGGCGGCAGAAACCGTACCGAGAAACCAAAGAACCAGAAAAGCAAGCCTGTCGGCAAAAAAGAAGATTCCAAAGAAATTGAATCGACAAAAAAAGAGCCAAACAGCCTCCCAAAACAATCAAAACCAGTCATCCCCACCGAAAGACCGAGGCTGGTAAAAAAAGAAGAGGTTCTTCAGGAAAAAAACAAAACGGAAACAAAAGAAAGAGAAGTTAAACAGGAAGTCACGCCTGCCATACCGTCTCACGCAAAACCGGAAGTGGTGGCCAAACAGGAGATGACAAAGGAAGTTATTGAAGAAGCACCTGAAAAGAAAGAAACGACCGAAAAGAACGAAGCGCCCCAGGTTGGGCCCAAGACTCCGGCCAAACCCATTCAATTGGTCTTCCGGTCTTCGAAACACAGGAACGAAGAAAAAAAGGACACACCTGCTCCGGTGATACTACCTCCTGTGGTTGCCGAGGATCCCATAGCGGAGACAACGGTCGCCACGGGCAAGGAAGTACCCCCTGCCGGAAATAAGGTTTCTTTGATGGATCTGCTGGCTCCCTCACCGTTGCAGCCCAAACAGCCGGCACAGGGACAACAGGGGAAAACAACGCATCAGCCCACTCCCCCCACGAACCAGCCGCAAACGCAAAAGGAGAAAGATGCGGTGTACGATTTCGACGGCATACTGACAGCCTCGGGTGTATTGGAAATAATGCCCGACGGGTATGGATTTCTGCGTTCTTCGGATTACAACTACATGTCATCTCCAGACGACATCTACGTATCCCAGTCGCAGATTCGCCTCTTTGGGCTGAAGACAGGTGATGTGGTGGAAGGTCCCATTCGTCCCCCCAAAGAGGGCGAGAAGTTTTTTCCGCTGGTAAAAGTAGATAGCATCAACGGCCGTTCACCGGACGATGTGCGCGACCGCGTGCCGTTCGATCACCTGAAGCCATTGTTCCCCAATGAAAAGTTCAACCTGACAAAAGGGCACAACGACAACCTTTCCTGCAGGGTGGTAGATATGTTCTCACCCATCGGAAAAGGACAACGCGGCCTGATCGTGGCACAACCAAAGACAGGTAAAACAATGCTACTCAAAGATATAGCCAATGCCATTGCCGATAATCATCCAGAGGTGTACATGATCATTCTGCTCATTGACGAACGTCCCGAGGAGGTAACCGACATGGAGCGGAGTGTAAAAGCCGAAGTGATCGCCTCCACATTCGATGAGCCGGCCGACCGTCATGTGAAGATTGCCGAGATCGTGCTGAACAAAGCCCGTCGTCTGGTAGAATGCGGACACGACGTAGTGATTCTGCTTGACTCCATCACCCGTCTGGCACGCGCCTACAACACCGTACAACCCGCATCGGGGAAGGTACTCTCGGGAGGTGTGGATGCCAATGCGCTGCACAAGCCGAAACGTTTCTTTGGTGCTGCCCGTAACATCGAACATGGTGGTTCACTCACCATCATTGCCACGGCACTTACCGACACGGGATCGAAGATGGATGACGTGATCTTTGAAGAATTTAAGGGTACAGGAAACATGGAACTGCAGCTGGACCGCAGGCTTTCCAACAAACGTATCTTCCCGTCGGTTGATATCATTGCCTCCAGCACACGCCGCGACGACCTCCTCCTCTCCGAAGAGACGCTCAACCGCATGTGGGTTCTCCGCAACTTCCTGTCCGACATGAATTCGGTTGAAGCAATGGAGTTCCTCTTAAATCGTTTGAGACGTACGTCAAGCAACGAAGAGTTCCTGATCTCCATGAACGACTAATCATTCGAACAAATAGACTTCCCCGGAATAGGGGCAAAAAAAAGCGCAGTGGAAAGTTTCTACCGCGCTTTTTTCTCAAGTTCCTGTCGTCGTTCTATATCATCAATTACCATTGATCATTATAACCAGATATCATCGGGATACATCACCTCCTCCAGAAAAAGTGCATGTCCCGGTACAGAATCACCCGCCACGCTGCGATTTTTGGCCTCAATGATGCGCCGAAAGCCACGTTCGTCGACCCGGCCCCTGCCTGCCTCAAGCAACGTACCGACAATGGCACGTACCATATTGCGCAGAAAACGATCCGCAGTAATGGTAAACACATACTGATGGTCTCCCGTTTTTTCCCATTGTGCAGATTCAATCTTGCAGAGGTTGGTCTTCACATCGGTATGCAATTTGCTGAAACTGGTAAAATCACTGTATTCCTTTAACACCCTACACAACATATTCATCCGTTGTATATCAGGAAGAAAGTGCAGGCGATATGTTAACTGGTGAAGAAAAGGATCTTTTTGCGTAATAACATGATAGCTGTACGTACGCGTGAGAGCACTGAAACGGGCATGTGCATCGGGTTTCACCGGTCGGATGTCCGAAACCGATATATCTTTGGGAAGAAAGCTATTGAGTTTGGCAACAAGCGTATCCGTAGAAAAAGCATCACCATCCCAGTCGAAATGAGCAACCATCCTGCGGGCATGCACTCCCGCATCGGTCCTGCCTGCCCCCACAATTACCACACTTTCACGAAGAATAACAGACAGTGCGTTTTGCACTACCTGCTGCACACTTATGCCGTTAGGCTGTATCTGCCATCCTACATAATTCCTGCCGTTGTATGAAAGTTTCGCAAAGAAGCGGGGCATGCTTTGGGAATTATCCGTTTATCTCTTTCAATCTTATTTTGGTAAGCACCTGTTTGGTGTTCAATGGAAAATCGCCATCCATCATCCAGGTGTAGTAACTTGGCTCGTTTTTGAGCACCTGTAGTACCGGTTTGCCTTTGTGTTTTCCGAAATTAAAGACTTCAACCCCCTCTTCGTTGAAGATGATCCTGCCTGCGAAATCAACGTTGTTGTTAAAACTCGAATATTCTTTCGACAGCACCTCGATGTCGTTTGCCAGATCTGGGTAACGGTCGAGTTGCGACTTAAGCACTTCGTACGTGGCAATGGCATCAGCTTCCGCGGAGTGGGCATTCTCCAGTTTTTTATCACAGTAGAACGCATAGGCCGCCTCCAGCGTGCGTTGTTCCTTTTTATGAAAGATAATTTGCACATCCACAAACTTACGCTTGCTCATATCAAAATCAACGCCGGCACGTAGAAACTCCTCCGCCAGCATCGGCACGTCGAAACGACTGGAATTGAATCCGGCCAGATCGCATCCCTCAAGCTGATCGGCGAGCGAACGGGCCACCTGTTTGAAGGTGGGGCAATCTTTCACATCGTCGTCCGTGATACCATGAATGGCTGTTGACTGCTCCGGAATAGGCATTCCCGGATTGATGCGCCGCGATTTAATTTCCTCTTTGCCGTTAGGGTGGACTTTCAGGAAAGAAATCTCCACAATGCGATCGTGTGTGATATTTATCCCGGTGGTCTCCAGATCAAAAAAGACAATCGGGTTTTTGAGGTTTAATTGCATTCCAAGGTGGGTTAGTCATTCAACATCATCGGCATGAGCAGCGTCAGCATATCTTCATTC
Source organism: Proteiniphilum sp. UBA1028 (assembly GCF_002316955.1). NCBI lineage: Bacteria > Pseudomonadati > Bacteroidota > Bacteroidia > Bacteroidales > Dysgonomonadaceae > Proteiniphilum > Proteiniphilum sp. UBA1028. The sequence continues at coordinate 117,061 of NZ_DCEN01000049.1, read as the reverse complement.
TCCTCTTTCTCCACAGGCAGAATAAGTCCTGCCCTCGAAGGATCGGAAAGTTCAATCCGCACGTCAGAAGAAGGAATATTGTTGAGGATGTCGATGAGGAAAGCAGCTTTAAACCCAATATTCATTACATTTCCTTCGTAGTTGCAAGGGATAACCTCCTCGGCAGCGGTAAGGAAATCGATATCCTGTGCCGAGATCACAATCTTTTCTTCCGAGAGTTGCAACTTCACCAGGCTGCTTGCCGGGTTAGAAAAAACAGCCACACGCTTCAACGCGTTAAGCAAGGCCAAACGGTCTAATGTGAGTGTATTTGGATTATTTTGCGGGATCACCGAGTTATAATTTGGATATCGTCCTTCCACAAAACGGCATACCATCTTGTAGGAAGCCATGGTGATGTACGCATTGTTCTCATCGAAAGTTATTTCCACGGTACCCGCCTCTTTCGGGAGAAGTGACTTTAACAGGTTCGCCGGTTTCTTGGGCAGGATAAACGAAGAGCGTCCATCGCCCTTTGCTTCTGTAGTGGTTACGCGTACCAGTTTATGACCGTCGGAAGCTACGAAAGTAAGGTCGTCGGTCGTAATATCGAAATAGATGCCATTCATCACGGGGCGCAACTCATCGTCGGCCGTGGCAAAAACCGTTCTGTTTATTCCCGAGAAAAGAGTTTCGGCATCCATCGTCAAGGTAAGGGAAGTATCTTTCAGCACTTTCGGTTCAGGGTACTCATCCCCCTTTAATCCCACGAAGTTGTATTTCCCATTGTGATAATAGATAAACACCTCGAGTGTTTCGTCGTTAATATCGAACGTTAGCGGCTGATCGGGCAATTCACGCAGCGGATCGAGCAGGTTCTTGGCATTGATGGCAAGACTTCCTTCACCTTCGGCACTGCTCACCTCTACCAGCGTCTCCAACCGCGTTTCGCTGTCGGCTGCGGTCAGGGAAAGCGTGTTATTTTTCAAATCCAGTAGAAAGCAATCCAGAATAGGCAATGTGTTTTTGGAATTGATCACCCTGCTGATAGCCTGCAGGTGACTCAACAGCGTGGCGCTTGATACTACAAATTTCATACGATATATTTTTTTATTTAAGTGCATGGAACTCGCGACAAACATTCATGTAGGTGAAAATCACCTACAAGCTCGTTTCATGACGTTATTTCTTATTCGTTTTATTTCAACAAGCAAATATAAGAAATTATCTTGGAGCTTCGTCTGTTTTCACGATAATTTTATCGGCAGTAGAGAGGCACGGCATTTTCATTTTTTCTTGTTCCTCGGATGATGTTCGATGATCTCCTGCCGCAAAAAGTTACGGTCTACGTGCGTATAAATCTCGGTAGTCGTTATTTTTTCATGCCCCAGCATCTCCTGAATGACCCGTATATTGGCACCTCTCTCCAACAGGTGCGTAGCAAAAGAGTGACGGAAGACATGCGGACTGATTTTCTTTTGTAATCCAGCTGCTTCCGCATACTGTCTGATATAATAAAAAACGGTAATCCGTGAAATAGCTTTGCCTCTTGCACTAACAAAGACAATATCTTCACTGCCCTTCTTAATGGCAATCTGACCGCGATATAGCAGCCAGCTTCTGATCTTTTGAATTGCGACGTCCGATATGGGCACCAGGCGTTGTTTGCTGCCTTTCCCTTCCACACGAATAAAACCCTCCTCCAGAAAAAGGTCTGAAAAACGGAGGTTAGTGAGCTCCGATATGCGCAGTCCGCAACTGTAGAGCGTTTCGAGGATGGCGTAATTTCGCGTACCTTCCGGTGTGGAGAGATCGATGGCAGCAAGTATTGCATCAATCTCTTCAAGCGACAATACCACAGGAAGCTTCAAGCCGATCTTTGGTGCCTCCAGCAGCTCGCTGGGGTCATCGTCGCGAAAGTGTTCCAACAATAGAAACCGAAAGAAAGATTTCAGGCCGGAAACAATTCTGGCAGTAGAGCGGGCTGAAAGAGACTTATCGTATAACGTCGCCAGGAACTCTTCCAGATGATCCCGCTGAAGGCTGTGGATGCCAAGTTGCCGTTCTTCGCAGAAATCGGCCAGCTTTTGCAGATCAGTCATGTATGCTTCGATGGTGTTAGCCGACAGCCCTTTCTCCAGGAGAAGATATCGCTTGTATTTATTCGTTATCGAATGGTGTGCCATTTCCTTCCCTCTCAATTTCCATCTTAAGTGCTGTCGCCTGCTCCACACTCTCCTTTATTTTTTTTAGCAACACGGTTTCTTTCTTCGCAGGCCAAAGATGATTCTCTTTCATCTGCTGCAAAATATCAATTACCACTACATCGCCCATCATTTGAAAAAGAGGCAGCATCTTGTGAGCAATCTCGCTGACCTTGTCGCCATCTTTTTCGGCAAATGACTTTCTCAACTGATCAATGTTATCCAGTGTCTCGCTGATAAACGACTGCAATATTCCCCGGGATGCATGTTCATCATCCCGCACAAAGTCGATCAACGCCTCCACACCCTTGCCGTTGGATTGCACCTGACGAGGCACACAGTGTGCTTCCGGCTTCTCACCTTTTACATAGCGATGGATAATGGCATACAGCCGGCCAGAAGTAACCGGCTTGGGAAGGAAGTCGGTAAAACCGGCCTCCTGCAACTCCGCAGCAGATATCTCCGATCCGGCAGAAAGAGCGATGACAGGCACCTCCTGCACATCTTTGGAGTGACGCACTTTTTCCACCAGCGAAACACCATCTATTTGCGGCATGCGTAGATCCATAAACACAATGTCGAACATATTCTCGCTCAAAAGTGCCATCGTCTTGCGGGGGTTCGCTTCAACGACACAGTGCATCTTCTTCTTTTGCAGCATCCCAGCCATCATGTTCAACTGGATAGGATCATCATCCACAACCAGTACGGAAACATCTTCCAGATCATACATCTCTCCGGCCGAATTTTCCTCCTCCTTGTGTTTTGGGTAAAGCGGCAACTCGACGACAAACTCCGATCCTTTTTCTTTTTCAGAAACAAGAGAGATACTGCCCTGCAAAGCCTCCACAAAGCCTTTCGTAATGGCCAATCCCAGGCCACTGCCCTCCGTATTGCCCGCGTCGTCGTCACGAACACCCAGGCGGCTGAATTCCTGGAATATATACTGCTGATCGGCTGCATCAATTCCTTCGCCTGTATCCGAAACGGAAAACCGGAACCAGCCGGCGACATCATCCCTTTTTGTCTCGGCCAAAATAGAAACCGATCCGGCAGGAGTGTATTTAATTGCATTTGATATGAGGTTGCTCAAAATCTGCCTGATCACATACTGATCACCGTAACTAACCTTTTCGGGCGGGAGATGGTTCTCAACGCTATAGCATAATCCTTTTTGTAGCGCCAGCGGCCTGAAGCTGTCTGCTGTCTCCTCTACCAGATCGAACAGACGGAAGTTGGACTGCCTCAGCTGCCAGGTTCCGGCTTCGAGCTTATGATGATCGAGCAGCATGGAAACAAGGTGAAGGACATGCTCTCCGGAATGCTTCATATTTCGGAGCCAGGTTTCCTCTTCCGGTTTGTGTGCATTTCCATCCATCAGATCAATATACCCGAGAATGGAGCTCACGGGCGACTTAATGTCGTGCGAGATTGTCAGCATCAGCTTCTCCCGCGAAGCCAGCAGTTGAGAGATCCTGCTGTGAGAGCTCTCCAGCTGCCTGCGATATCGCTGACTTTTGTTGATATCCACCAAAAACAAAATTCCAAAGACAAGAGCAATGAGTATGGCCAGGCAGGAAACCAGGAACATGGTACGCTGGGATCCCGTAATAGCCTGTTCTTTGCTGAGAATAAGCTGAAAAGATTTTCTCATTTCCTCCTGTTCAATGCCTTTTAAAAGGTCGTCGATGCGCGCGGTAAGCATCCGGTTGGTATAACTCATTGTATCCAGCCTGGAAATAAATGCGAGCTGAAACTCCTTTTGCCGTGCCAGATCCAACTTCTCGGAGTATCTTATTTTGTTGATGAGTGTATCGACAATGACTTTAAACTCCCTCTCACTCACCACTGACTTATCCTTGATCACAATGGTTGAGTCAGAAGAGGCCACAAAGACGTTACGCACACGGTCCAGGAATCCTTTGCGTTTTCCAAGGACAACACTTGTGTCCGCTTGGCTCCGATGTGGTGTATGCAGGTTGTTTCTTTCCAGGAAATCCGAGACCTCCCGGTTCAACTCCCTGGGCACAAGGCTACTCCGGGTAGTACGAATCAATTCGGGTGCCCTGGCCATCGAGTCGAGCAAGGTGGCTACCGCCTGCAGGTTCACCTTTTTTTCCTGGATAAGTAGTTTGATCGTATCAATCTTTGCCACACGCGAAGTGTCAAGGGCCGTTTGTTTCAGCAAACTCAAATTAAAGTCTATTTCCGGAGCAATGGAGTCATATTTGAGAAAATATTGCCGTGCACTTTCGGCCGTAAACAGATTTTGATTGCTCTCAATCTCGTATAATTTTGAAAGTGTATTCCCCACAATCAGCAGCTCGGAGAGATCCTCGTTTTTGATCTTTTGATTTGAAAAGATCACCAGATTGCGATAAATACCATAAAGACCCAGGGTCATTACTATCACAACCAACAGGTATCCTGCGATCACAGTGAACTTAATCTTAAAAGACCCTCCCTTTCTCATACAGTCGTATTATATCAGTTTACGTGGTCACGTTGTATAGTTTAATTTTATTGTATAACGTCTTCCTGTCGATATTTAGTATGGATGCTGCCATAGTTTTATTTCCTTTGGATAGTTTCAGAGCCTCCAATATTTTTTCTTTTTCGTAATTCTCCTTACGAAGATCAAGGATCAGGATGGGCTCAGCGGAATCACTCTTTTGTTTTAAACTGTCCTTTCCGAACAACCCGGGAGCTATACAGGCGGGCATATGATTTCCATCTGTCAGCAAAGCGGCTTTGATGACGGTATTTTTGAGTTCCTGAATATTCCCGGGCCAGGCATAATCATACATCTGCTGATAAATAACCTGATCAATGCTCTTTATCTGCTTATCCAACGTATGGTTGGCAAAATGGAGAAAATAGGAGATGAAATAATTGATCACCTGTTTTTTCCCTTTCAGAGTGGGAAGAGTCACACTCCCCTCCTCAATCAGCCGAAACAGTTTGGGAATAAGTGTCTTTTCCAGAGACAATCTGCTTTTCTCGGTGCTCATGATCACTTGTGTGAAGTTCTCATCCCTGGCTTGCTTTGTGAGAATATTCAACAGCTGATTCTGAAAATTGATATCAAGCTGGTCTACCTTTCGAATGTGAAACAGACCGCCTCGTGCAGCGTTGAATTTCTCTAACAATAACGATCCGCCCTCTCCGGAATCAGCCTGTTGGCGGCTTCCGATTCTATTACTGACCAGCTGATCGGCATCCAGCATGATTAATGGCCTGGAATGGTGAATCCCCTTCTCATAAATGTACTTGACGGCGGAAGCTTTTCCGGTGCCTCTGTCGCCAATTAACAGCCGATGTTCACTCTGCTCGGCAATTTGATCGAGCTGGTTGAACAGCAACTGATATTCCTTTCCCGGCGGTTTAATAAAATCATTTGAAAAACGGTTTCTTTTCTGTTTGTATTCTTGTGTTTGAAAAGCTTCTTCAATCTTATTAAACAAATGTTCAGGCTCTATGGGCTTCGGAATATAGTCCGCAGCCCCTGCCTTCATGGATAAGACAGCCGACTCTACATCGGCATATCCGGTAATCATGATGACAATGATATCCGAATCGTATTTTCTCACCCACGATAAAAATGACAATCCGTCTGCCTCGGGCATCCTGATATCAGTCAGGATCAGGTCGAACGGTTGCTCCTTCACCCTCTGCCTTGCTTCGTTTGCTCCGGATGCAGTTTCCACCTGGAAACCTTTCTTTACCAGCCAGGACTTCAACATCAAACAAACGGTCAGATTGTCATCAATAATTAATATACTTTTGTTCATTTTCATCAAAAATATATGCACAGGATGGCATATACCACTTTATTTGTTTTTTTCTTTTTCCAATTCCTTCGGAAGCACCATCGCGGCATACAAAAGAAAAACAGCCCCGGAGATCATGGGCAACACCCATTCGGGCGTTTGCCTGAACATGAGGTATGTAGCCACAATCATCAACACACAAGCAAAGAGTTGCATATTGAACAACCTTTTTCCACGGATACTTTTCCCAGGATAGGGGCTGGCAACTGTAATCACTGAAAAAAGCGACACAGACAAGGCCATGACCCAGGGAGCAACCACCGGCAAAAAAAGGTACAGCATCGCTGATAATAGAATGAATGTACCGGAAATACGCAGTAAGAAATTTTTCGTGTTACTCATTATCACTATCTATTCAATCAACAATAAAAACATCTTCGTTTTCCTTTTTCATGAGATAATTCTCACGGGCAAACTTTTCAAGATCTTCTTTATTTGATTGGAGTTCGTTTAATTTTTCCTTGTCCAGGTTGGTCTGTTGCCTATAAAATTCAATTTGCGATTCTAGGTTCTTGATCTGTGTTTCGTAGCGGATTCTTTTTGTCACGCTGTTGTCGCTAAAGAAAAACAACATCACAATCAACACAAGAAGAATGATGATCTGCGTGGCGGTAAGCCCCAGAATTCTTTTCGAAGTGAATGTTTTAACTTTTTCTTTCATCCTTAACAGATATAAGCCGTGGTTAGAATTTTATATCACAAAAATACCTTTTTTTTTCTTATTTCATGCACCTTTTCAAATATTCACCCAAAATATCCATTCCACTCTTTGGGCAGATTAAACAAAATAAAGTATCTTTACGCTGTAGTAAAAATAAATAGTTGCGTAGCATCCATTATGAAGAAAGTCTTACTCTCCACCCTTTTGGGTTTATTTACCATCACTTTAACTTTTCCATGTACAAACCTTCTGGTGGGGAAAAAAGCATCCACCGATGGATCAACAATAATTTCTTACGCGGCCGACTCATACGGGTTGTACGGAGAACTGTACCATTGGCCTGCAAGACAATACCGTCCCGGCGAAAAGCTCAAGGTCTACGAGTGGGATACCGGAAAGTATCTCGGCGAAATTCCGCAGGCTTTACAAACCTACAACGTGGTTGGCAACATGAATGAGCATCAGGTAGCGATTGCGGAAACCACCTTTGGCGGACGCGAAGAACTATCCGACTCTACCGGAGTCATGGATTACGGAAGCCTCATTTACATCACATTGCAACGTGCCAGAAATGCACGGGAAGCAATTGACATCATGACCGCACTTGTCCGGGATCATGGTTATTACAGCTCCGGGGAATCATTTTCCATTGCAGATCCCAACGAGGTGTGGGTCATGGAAATGATCGGAAAGGGCGTTGGAAACAGGGGGGCTGTTTGGGTTGCCATACGAATACCGGACGACTGTGTCTCTGCACATGCTAACCAGGCTCGTATACAACAGTTTCCACTGAACGATCCCGCCAATTGCCTCTATGCTCCTGATGTGATCTCCTTCGCACGGGAAAAAGGATACTTCTCCGGCGATGATGCTGATTTCAGCTTTGCCAAGGCTTATGCTCCGCTGGATTTTGGAGCGCTGCGCTTTTGCGAAGCCCGCGTTTGGTCGTTCTTTAACAAGGTAAACAAAGACATGAAACGGTACGTGACTTATGCACAGGGGAAAACAACCGACCCCATGCCGTTATACATCAAGCCAGACCGAAAACTGAGTGCGCACGATGTTCAGCAACAGATGCGCGACCATTATGAAGGTACCGAACTCGACTGGCGCTTCGACGTGGGTGCCGGCCCTTTTAACTCTCCCTACCGCTGGTCTCCTCTTACCTTTGAAGTGGATTCTGTGGAATATTGCAACGAACGTCCCACAGCTACCCAGCAGACCGGGTTCTCCTTTGTGGCACAAATGCGTTCGTGGCTCCCTAATGAGATTGGGGGTATTCTCTGGTTTGGCATCGACGATGCAGCACAGACTGTATACTACCCCATCTATTGCGGGCACAGGGAAGTACCGCACGAGATGGCCGTAGGCAATGGCGATCTGCTTACCTTTTCCCGCACTTCAGCTTTCTGGATCCACAACTGGGTGTCGAACATGGTCTACACTCGCTACAACGACATGAGTGAAGACATGAAAAAGGTACAGTCGTCACTCGAAGATTCTTTCAAAGCTTCCCAGCCGGAAGTGGAGAAGAAAGCCGCGACACTTTATGCCCAGTCACGTCCCGAAGCGGTACATTTTCTTACCCAATATTCCAACCAGCTGGTAAAGAATGGAGTGGATGAATGGCGGAAACTGGGCGAATACCTGCTGGTAAAATACATCGACGGGGTAATAAAGAAAGAAGAAAATGGCACTTTCCAACGGAATCCTCACGGATTACCGGCTTTCCCGTCCCGTCCAGGCTACTCCAACGAATATTACAAAAAAATAGTTGAACAAACCGGAGACAAATACAAGGTTCAACCGGTTAATTAACAGACATAAAACATCGTTTAAACATGGAAGAAGAAACATTACTGGCATTTGTAACCGACAAGGCGCAGTCGTGGATAAAAGGAAACTACGATGACGCAACCAAAAAAGAAGTACAACAGATGCTCGACAGCGAAGATAAAACAAAGCTCATCGACGCATTTTATAAAGACCTTGAATTCGGCACGGGCGGTTTACGGGGTATCATGGGCTCCGGCAGCAACCGCATGAATATCTACACCGTGGGATCGGCCACACAGGGTCTCTCGAACTACCTATTGAAAGAATTTTCGGATCTAAACGAAATAAAAGTGGTCATCGGGCACGACTGCCGCAACAACAGCCGCAGGTTTGCAGAAATATCGGCCGACATTTTCAGTGCCAACGGCATTAAAGTGTATCTTTTTGAAAGTTTGCGTCCCACTCCCGAAGTATCCTATGCTATCAGAAAGCTGGGGTGTCAGAGCGGCATCATGATTACGGCATCTCACAACCCGAAAGAATATAACGGTTACAAGGCTTATTGGAACGATGGCGCACAAGTGTTGGGGCCGCACGACAAGAATATCATCGCCGAGGTGAACCGGATCGCATCGGTCGACGAAATTCGTTTCAAAGGCAACAAAAGTCTGATCGAGATCATCGGAAAAGACATGGACAAAGCTTTCATTGAAGAGGTGAGCAAGCTTGTTCTCTCCCCCGAAGCCATTGCCCGTCACCACGACATCAAAATTGTCTATACCCCCATACACGGTACCGGCATCACCCTTGTACCCGATGCATTGAAAGCCGTCGGTTTCACCAATATCATTCACGTGCCCGAGCAGGATGAGATCAGTGGTGATTTTCCCACGGTGACCTCTCCCAATCCGGAAGAACCCTCCGCCCTGGATATGGCCATCAGGAAGGCAGTGGAGACAGGTGCCGAACTGGTGATGGCAACTGACCCCGACGGCGACAGGTTTGGCACAGCCATACGCGACAAGGAAGGCAACTTTATACTGGTAAACGGCAATCAGACCTTGCTTATCTGCCTTTATTACCTGATGAACAGAAGAGAGGAACTGGGACTTCTCACAGGGAAGGAGTATGTGGTAAAAACCATTGTCACCACGGAATTGGTGAAGGATATTGCCAAAAAGAAAGGGATTGAACTGTTCGACTGTTACACCGGCTTCAAATGGATTGCCGAAATTATCCGAAAAAATGAAGATGTGAAGAAATATATCGGAGGCGGTGAAGAGAGCTACGGTTTCCTGGCAGGGGATTTTGTGCGAGACAAAGATTCGGTATCGGCCTGCACCTTGTTCGCAGAGATTGCAGCATGGGGCAAAGACAAAGGTAAGACAATGTATGAGTTGCTGGAAGAGATCTACCTTGAATACGGATATTCAAAAGAAGTAGGTATCTCCCTGGTGCGCAAGGGCAAAGAGGGTGCCGACGAAATTGAAGCAATGATGAAAAACTTCCGTACCAATCCCATGAGATCACTCGGCGGCTCACCCGTTACGTTGATGAAGGATTTTGCGAAGTTGGAAGCGGTAGATTACGTTCGGAACGAACAGGTCGCGCTGGAGATGCCGACCACGTCGAATGTCATCCAGTTCTTCACGGAGGAGGGCACCAAATTATCCATCCGTCCTTCGGGGACAGAGCCCAAGATCAAGTTTTATATCGAAGTGCGCGAAGCCGTGAAATCGCGTGAAGACCTGCCACAGGCAGAAGATGAGGCTAGCACAAAAATAAACGCTATCCGCAAAGAATTGGGAATATGATTTTCCCACGCGAATTATCAACGCAAATTACTGATAGCTGACTGCTAAACACAAAAATATGACACGAAAACTAACAATTGCACTGGTAGCACACGACCACCGCAAAGCCGACATGGTGGAATGGGTAATTTACAACTCCGACTTCCTGTCAGAGCACCACCTTGTGTGTACAGGAACGACCGGCAGTCTGGTACGTGACGCCTTAAAGAACGAAGGTGTGAATCCTGACTTTACCATTATGAACTCAGGCCCTATGGGTGGCGACGCTGAGATTGCGGCCATGGTAGTACGCAAAGAGATTGATCTGGCTGTTTTTCTGATAGATGATCTCAATCCTCAGCCTCACGAAGCAGATATCATGATGCTGCTCCGTCAATGCAGGGTACACAATGTACCCATCGCATGCAACCGGTATAGTGCCGACCTGATGATCACCAGCAGTCTGTGGGAGGATGAGGATTATTCTCCCTCCCCACCGCGGTACGAAGAGTTTAACAGAAAAAGCATGGGCTTCTGAAATCGGAGTAAGTGGAAAAAGGAGCCCCTCGCCGGCACAT
>NZ_DCEN01000049.1:94528-106012 GCF_002316955.1 Proteiniphilum sp. UBA1028 | reverse complement strand
ATCATATACAACACGTAGCGTATATCCACGCTGATCATGCGTTGCAACTCCGGATCAAAAAGGATATCACCGCTCAGCGACTCCCAGTTGCCGTCGAACGCCAGCCCGACAAGTTCGGCCTTTCCGTTCAATACCGGGCTACCTGAGTTACCCCCTGTGATATCGTTGTCCGACAGGAAATTGACCCGCATCACCCCCTCATTATCGGCATAAGGTCCAAAATCGCAGGCACGGATGGCTTCGAGGATATTCTCCTGCACGTTGAACTCCGGGTCTCCCGGGATCTGCTTTTCAAGAATACCTTGTGAGGTTGTGTAGTAGTCGTACCACACCGCATCGCGCGGCCAGTAGCCCTGCACTGAGCCGTAGCTCATTCTTTGGGTGAAGTTGGCATCGGGATAAAACGTTTTATCGGCGTCCATCTCCATCAAAGCTGCCATCAGCTCCCTCTCGCCCTTCAAAATCTTTTCGTAGGAAGGCATCATCTGTTCCGACAATTCATACCCCATGTCGGTAACTGACAGGGCCAGCTCCATGGCCGGATCCTTGGTCAGGAGTTGCGTATCGGCAGTCCTGAGCAACTCCAGGAGCTTTTCGAGCGATATAAACTGCGAATGTGCAAATAGCCAGTCGGCATACGCGTCATAGTCCCCGCCAAACTCGGTCGCTATCTTTTTGTAAATATCGGGATGATATGCCTCCGGAACACGTGCGGCATACAGTTTCATCAGAACGGGAAGCACTTCTTTGTCCAGCGCCGGCTCATAATTCTTATACGATTCAATGAGACGTTCGTTTATGAAGGCCTGCTTGTCTTCTTCGGTACCTCCAGCATCGAACCGAAGAATCGTATTTGCAAAACGGATCAGCTCGATGCCATTGTTAAATGTTTCCAGAAAATAGGTGGTGTTACGCGCAAGGTCACTGGATCCGGTATAGGCTTCCTCCAGCGTGGCAAGGGTGGTGTCGTATCTGGCTTTATGAGCCGGACTGCTTTGAATCCATCTATCCAGTCGTTCTTCAAGAGCTTCTTTCTCAGTCAGCACACCCAGGGTGCTCAAAGCCTCATTCATGCCCATTGCATTTTTCCAGTAGTTGGAACTTCCAGCGAACTTGCTGGCATATTTGATGCGAACCGTATCGTTTTGAGTCATGGCGTTCCACCATATCTCCTGTTTAGCTCCACGCACTTCGATGCGGGGTTTGTTTTCAGACTCCATCTGCTGGCGGATTCCCCACGACGACATGTAACGTTGTGTACTGCCAGGGTAACCCACAGTCATGGTAAAATCACCTTCGTTGACGCCTGCCAGAGAGACGGGAACCACGTATTTAGGTTTATAGGGTACGTTCGACCGGCTAAAATTGGCAGGCCTGTTTTTCTTATCGGCATATACCCGGAAGACCGAAAAGTCTCCGGTATGACGCGGCCACATCCAATTGTCGGTATCGCCCCCAAATTTACCGACAGAAGAGGGGGGCGCGACCACCAGGCGTACATCACGAAAAACATCGTAAAGCACCACATAATATTTGTTACGACTGTAATAAGAGACCACGCGGGCAGCAGTAAAGGGGTCATTTTCATACTTACTGATCAATTCATTGGAAATTGAATCAATCACCAGTTCCCGCTGTATCTCACTAAGCACCAGCGGTGCGTGAGGTACGACCTGATCAGTCACATCCTCCATGGAACGAAGAAACGACACAGTCAGCCCATCGGCATAAAGTTCATCTGCGTTGTTCTTTGCAGCGAAACCATTTTTCAGGTAGTCGTGTTCCACGGCGCTCAATTTCTGAATGGGTCCGTAGCCGCAGTGATGATTGGTAAAAATCAATCCCCGTTGCGATACAGCCACGCCGGAGCATCCTCCGCCAAAGATAACGACGGCATCTTTGAGCGACGATTTTTGTTCGTTATAAAGGCGATTGACGGGAAAAATAAATCCCAGCTCCTGCATACGGGCTTCGTTCTCGCTATTCAGTTCCTTTAGCAGCCACATGCCTTCGTCGGCTTTTGCTGCAATCACTGCGCACATCAGAGCGAGCGATAGAAATAGTTTTTTCATATAATATTCTAAATGTTTGATATTCTGGTCTCGGCGTTCGTATCTTATTTCCGGTTCTGGCTTCCAACTCTCTGTTTCCGGCTCCTGATTTTTACCTTATCATTCCTCTCTCTTGTGGCTCTTACCAAAATATCTCCCAACCAGGGGCCAATACTGCAAAGGCAACTCCTTTTTGATAACGAAAGCAAGGTAAATCAGAATGAATATTGAATTTATTCCCAACCGCAGCCACAAAACTTCCACTTTCAGGTAGACCAATGCGAACCCGGCAAATAGAATCATCGTCAGCAGGAAAAAAGAGCCTGCTGATTTTAGATTGTAGGGAATGGGATAGTTTTTCTGCCCCAGGAAATAGGAGATCACCATCATGGTCAGGTTGGCGATGAACGATGCCCATGCACAAGCCATATAGCCAAAGTGTGGAATAAATAGGATGTTGATTAGGAGAGTGATGGCGAATCCGGTCATGGATATGTAGGCTCCCCACCGGGTCTGGTCGGTTAGCTTATACCACAGAGACAGGTTGAAGAAGACCCCAAAGAACAGCTCACCGAGCAACACGATGGGCACCACTTTCAATCCTTCGTGGTACGAAGCAGGAATCAAATACTTGATGATGTCGATATAGCCTGTTGTCACCAGAAAGATGAGGAGTCCGAATATGATGAAATAACGGGTAGCATCGCTGAACGACTGCCGGTCGTCGGCTGCCTCTCTGTTACGGGCAAAGATAAACGGCTCAAAAGCATAGCGGAATGCCTGGGTGAACATCACCATGATGATGGCAATTTTGAAGTTTTGTCCGTAAATTCCCAGCTCAGTAAACGCGTTCACCTTATCGGGATAGAGCCAGGGGAAAACAATCTTATCGACAGTCTGGTTGAGGATACCTGCAATACCCAATATCAGTATGGGAAAAGAATATTTCAACATTTCGCGAAGCAATGCCTTGTCGAAAGTGAACCTGATGCGCAGCCCGGGCGAGACCATCAGAAACTGGATGACGGAAGCTGCAAGGTTGGACACAAGGATATAATCTACCCCCCTGCCAATATCGAACCACTCAAAAGTATCGGGGAACGATATTTTCAGCCACGGACAAGCCAGAAAGAAGAAGAGGTTGAACAGGATGGTGAGCGCCACGTTGACGATCTTAATGGTCGCAAAACGCACCGGTCTCTTTTTAAACCTGAGGTTGGCAAAGGGAATGGCACCCAGCACATCCACACAAAGAATGAGGAGCAGCAGAAGCAGATAATGCGGTTTCATGGCCGTACCTCCCAGTGCAAAAGCAACCGGTTTCAGAAACAGCACTGCCAGAATAAAGAAAAAAGAGGTAGAGGTTGCAATGCTGAGGAATGTGGTGGAGAAAACACGAACGGAATCCTTCTCCTTGTTGGCATACCGGAAATAACCGGTTTCCATGCCATATGTCAGGATTACCTGAAGCAGCGCCACCCAGGCATAAAAGTTTGTCAGCACGCCAATATCCGATATCTTTGGAAGAGCAAACGCCCAGTACAGGGAGAGAAGCCAGCTAAGCAGCTTGGGCAACACACTACCTATTCCGTAGAAGAAGGTCTCCTTCGCCAATGTTTTCATTCCGCCCGCCATGCTTACCAGAATATGATTGAAGATTGATTGTTCATTAGGAGAACAAAAATACAATTTTTCCGGATAGAGTGCCCCAAAAATGACATCATTATTTATCTTTAATCATTTGTGTGACCAAAATGTCGAAAAAAACCGTTTACTTTGCAGGTTGAAAGTAAGTAAAGAATTTTATCAATCAAACAATGCATTTGCACGGCTGTAGAATCAGCTTCAGGATGTAGTTTTGAAATTATGGCAAAACAGGAAGAGGTTTTTAAGAAATTGGTATCGCATAGCAAAGAATACGGATATGTATTCCCTTCGAGCGAAATTTACGATGGTTTAGGCGCCGTGTACGACTACGGACAGATGGGCGTGGAGCTCAAGAACAACATCAAGAAATACTGGTGGGATAGCATGGTACTGTTGCACGAGAATGTGGTGGGAATAGATTCCTCCATCTTCATGCACCCCACTATCTGGAAGGCATCGGGACATGTGGATGCTTTCAACGATCCGCTCATTGACAACAAGGACAGCAAAAAGCGCTACCGTGCCGATGTGCTGATCGAGGATCACTTGGCAAAACTCGACGAAAAGATAGAAAAGGAGATACAGAAAGCTGCAAAGCGTTTTGGTGAGTCGTTCGATGAGACAATGTTTCGTGCTACCAATCCTCGTGTGCTGGAGCAGCAACAAAAAAGGGACGAAATCCACACCCGATTCGCCAAAGCGCTGAACGACAACAACCTGGACGAGTTGCGACAGATCATTATCGACTGCGAAATTGTGTGTCCCATCAGCGGCACGCGCAACTGGACCGAAGTGCGCCAGTTCAACCTGATGTTTGCCACAGAAATGGGTTCTACCTCAGATGGTGCCATGAAGGTTTATTTGCGGCCCGAAACAGCACAGGGAATATTTGTCAATTTCCTCAACGTTCAAAAGACCGGCCGCATGAAAGTTCCGTTCGGCATTGCGCAAATTGGAAAAGCTTTTCGTAATGAAATTGTGGCACGTCAGTTCATTTTCCGCATGCGGGAGTTCGAACAGATGGAGATGCAGTTCTTCGTGGCTCCGGGGGAGGAGCTTCAATGGTTTGAACACTGGAAGGCATTTCGGATGAAGTGGCACCAGGCTCTCGGGTTTGGTGCTGAGAAGTATCGCTTCCACGACCACGACAAGCTGGCTCATTACGCCAATGCAGCTACCGACATCGAGTTTGAGATGCCTTTCGGCTTTAAGGAGGTGGAAGGGATCCATTCGCGTACCGACTTCGACTTGAGACAGCATGAGAGCTACTCTGGCAAGAGGATGCAATACTTCGATCCCGAGTTGAACAAATCGTACATCCCTTATGTGGTGGAAACATCCATCGGCGTGGACAGAATGTTCCTCTCCATCCTGGCAGCTTCCTATTGCGAAGAAACACTGGAGGGTGGCGAAATCCGCGTCTTGCTGAAGCTTCCTCCTGCGCTGGCCCCTGTGAAGCTGGCTATTCTTCCGTTGGTAAAAAAAGACGGCCTGTCAGAAAAAGCCCGTGAGATCATGGATGATCTCAAGTTCAGCTTTGCCTGTCAGTACGACGAGAAAGACAGCATCGGCAAGCGCTACCGCCGCCAGGATGCCATTGGCACTCCCTTCTGCGTTACTGTCGACCACCAGACTCTCGAAGACAACACCGTTACCATCCGTCACCGCGATACGATGAAGCAGGAACGAGTTTCTATTGATTCGTTGCAACCTACCATATCGGAAAAGACCGATATGAAACACTTACTGAAACAATTATCAGCATAAAGTTATGAAGTTTTTCCCAACCTTCTTTCTCATATTGAGCTCTGCTGTCCTGTTTTCGGCATGCGACAAGACCGAAACATTCGACGACCGGTGGAAGCTCGACAACGAGGCCCAGTTTGCCGCAGTAGTTGCTAACCCGGAATACACGAAAATAAACTCCCAATCCGGAAATGGTTTCATCATGTACAAAGTGATCCGGTCGGGAGAAGGTGCAACCCCCTATTTCACCGACCGGGTAAAAGTACTCTATACCGGCTGGTATAAGAATGTCTGGTCGAAACCCGACAGCTATACTGATGATAAGGGTCAATTTATCCAGAACAAGTATGTCTTTGATTCTACGCAAAACAACAATATCCCGCGCACCTTTTCCGTAAATGGAGTTGTGGACGGGTTTTCCACCGCATTACAACATATGCGGGTCGGAGACAAGTGGGAAGTATGGATTCCCTGGAAGCTGGGATACGGAGAAACTGCATCGGGAAGCATTAAAGCCTACTCTACCCTGGTCTTCGAAATTGAATTGGTGGATATTGTAAAATAACGGGACGTGAAACTCCATTCACAAACCAAGTAAAAACTCTTCAATGGCACTCCTCACTTGTGGGCGGGTGCCATTGAATTTATTCACCATCACGGCAAAGGCTAATTTTTTGCGGCCATCGATCAGATACCCTGCATAGCATTGTACTCCGCCAATGCTGCCGCTCTTTGCGGCAATTTTTCCTCTATACCGCGTATTTGCCATAAAATTAGTCAGCGTACCCTCCTGCCCTGCTTTGGGGAGAGAGCCAAAGAAGGGCGATGAATTTTCACTCTTTGTATACATATAGATCAGCAGATCCGTAAGAAACTGCGGACTCACCGCATTTTGCGGTGCCAGGCCGCTTCCGTCGTAAAACTGCAATGAGGTGGCTTCCAAGCCTCTGTTGCTCCAGTATTTGTTTACATAGGTGATTCCCGCTTCCAATGCATCGTCGTGGATGTCATTTTTACTTTTTCTTCCGATTGTGCGGATCAGATGTTCGGCATAATGGTTGTTACTTTCCATGTTTACCTCGCGTATAATATCCTTGAGGGGTGGCGAAACATGCGTACAGAGCACCTGCCCTGCCCGGTAAGGCTGTTTTGCTTCCGGAACACAGTGCTCTGCAAGATAATCCTCCCTGGCCGTTTCCACCTTACCGATCTCCAGACCCGCCTGCACCAGATAGCCGGCCAGTGTCTCCCCCAGCATCAGACCGGGGTCGGGGATGTCGCCTTTGATGCTGAATTCGGTTCTTCCTGCAGGGATGTTACCCCTCACCCTCCTGTCGGATGAGAAGGGCATTCCGTAAATATAACCGTTATCGCGCCCCGTATTGTTCAACGTCAATTCATTCTGAAAGGTAAGCCCCTTTATTTGCGGTTCCGTACGGAGGATTCGCGGACAACCGTTCCTGTCTGTGGTGTTAAAAAAAAGGCGGTAACTATTGTCGAACACACTGATGCCATAAGCACCCGCGGCGTAATAATTACCCATATCGATCCAGGTCCATTCCGGCGAAATGCCATTGTATCCGAACAGATCATCTACTACATAGAGAGAATATTCTTTCTCCGGCTGTAGTACTTTCATCAGAGCATCGGCAGTTGTGATAAAAAAAAGGTTCTGATTGCCGTGAAAAGCCTCGCTGCCCAGCGTGGGATCTCCCGAGCCAATGATCAGGATGCGGGTAGGATCCTCAGCATCGAGCGCCACATCGGTTTTATAGCGATAGTTTTCGCCCAGGACTTCCAGGGCTGTCGCTGTGGTAATCAGCTTCAACACAGATGCCGGCGTGAGCGATTTACCGGCATCGTGAGCTACAACCCTCTTCCCTGTTTCGAGGTCTACAACGGAAATGCCCACCGATGCGTGTTTCAGGGCGGGATGATCGATGAGTTTCTGCAACGTTGTCTGAGAATAAGCAACGCTGGTGAATACAAAGAAAACGAAAAAAATGAGATTCTTTTGCATCTGGAAATTTCTTTTGATTTAGACAAATATAAGGGATATTCCTTTTGAGAAACAGGTCTGTCTAATTTTTTAACAGTTCGTCGATCCTGACCAGGCGGTATCCTCTGCCTTTTAACTCTCTGACCGGATCTCCCAGCCGGTTGTACAGTTTATCGGTTCGAAAAAAAAGAGACTGACTTAAAAAAAAGCCAGCCTCATGTACAAAATAGATCTTTAAAACTTAGAATTTGTAGCCCACGGAAAGATAAGCGTTTTGGTTTTTGATATCTCCGTTACTGGTTCTGGAGATGTTTACCAAACCCATATCCCAGCCCAGATCAAAAAGGATCGGCCCAAACTCTGCACCAACGCCCAATCCTAAACCGGCGTCGAAAGGCTTATACTGCACCAGACCATCGCCGAATATGTTATCTACATCCCATTCGGCATTGATATTACCGACCGATGCTTTTCTACTGCCACCTACACCGTATGCGATATATGGACCTCCATGAAATACAAGGCGCGTACCGGGAGTAACATCCATTTTGTAAGCGTAATGCACGGGAAGCTGCAAATACATCAGGTTCTCGGAGTATTCGGCATTCCAGTCCGTGTCTTCGGTTTTAAGGCCCTTGGTAGTAAAAAACAGACCAGTTTGAAGAGCCGAACCGGGTACGAATTCGTATTCGGCAGCCAAACCTACATGAAAGCCTATTTTCACATTTTTTTCATTTAGTTCGTCCCCATAATAATTGGACATGTTTACACCACCCTTGATGCCTAAGTTTACCTGAGCACTTGCGCCTGCAACCATAACAAGCATTGCCATAAGTGCCATTAATCTAAATTTCTTCATAATACAATAATTAGTTTGTTTGAAAATTCAGCTATGGATATAGAATATCCGGAACTCACATTAAAACAGTTTTGCAGTGTAATTGTTCGAACTGCACCTTACAGACAATTAGTAATAGATGAGTTCGAAAGGCTTGGCGGCAAAGATCTCCTCAGCCACCTCCTTCACCTGCTTCGATGTCAATGCATCGATCCTGGAAAAGAGATCCTCCAGCGGTGTATAACAATTAAAATGAAGATACTGCTTCGCCATCGCGAGTGCACTGTTTTCGTGACTTTCTGCAGCAATGCCCATCTGCCCTTTCCACTGTTTTTTAGCCAGGGCAAGCTGCATGGGAGTCAGATCCGTTTTCTTTATTTTATCGATCTCTCTACCTACCAGCCGGATGCATTTATCCCTATATTTCGGATCGCAGGCAAAATAAACGGAAAACAAACCATTATCCGAATAGAGCGTAACGTTCGACTCCACGTGGTAAGCCAGCCCGTGCTTCTCCCGTAACGAAGCATTGAGGCGGCTGTTCAGGCTATCTCCACCGAGGATGTTATTCAACATAAACAGGGCATATTTTTGGGAATGATGCATGGAGAATGTGCTACAGCCCAGCATGACATGTGTTTGCGTCGTATTTTTATCCACCTTCTCCCTATGCGGCACAAAGTTGCCGGGGGGGGTTCGCCTTTTCTGCGGTATTGCCTCTTGCGTCATGCAAAAATACTTTTCCACCTGCCGGATCACTTTTTCGAATGCTGTTTTTCCAAAAGAGAAGAAAACCATCTCCGAGGGTTGATACTGCCTCTGCATGAAAGACAGGATGCGTTCCCTGCTGAAAGAGTGCAGCGCCTCCGGTTCACCTAGTATATAGTGTCCCATCTCGTGCCCTTTATAGAGCATATTTTCAAAATCATCGTAGATAAGCTCCGAAGGGGAGTCGTGATAAGAGTTGATCTCGTCAAGAATGACTTCCCTTTCCCGCTCGATCTGACCAGGTGAAAAAACCGAATGAAACAGGATATCTCCCAGCAGTTCCGTAGCACGGGAAAAATACTCCTCCAGAAAGGTAGCATAAAAAAAGGTTTCTTCCTTTGTGGTGTATGCATTCAACTCTCCCCCCACATTCTCCATCCGGCTGGCAATATGATGCGCTTTACGCCTTTCGGTACCCTTAAAGAGCATGTGTTCCACAAAATGAGCCATGCCGAACTCATCGGGATATTCGTCGCGGCTACCCGCGTTTACCACGATGCCGCAATAGGATATTCCGGACGGAAAAGGACGGTGGATAATACGAAGGCCATTCGATAATGTATGAGTGTGTATCATATACTTTCCTTTCTGTATTGCCGCTGCATGTATTTGGATTTCTGCACCGGCGATAATCGCTCGATGGAGTAGCGCAACATTGTCCGGGGCATCACCGAATAGTATCGGTCAAGAAAACCGGTAAGTATCACCTCATCCCGCTTGCCGGCTTCTCTGAGCATCCAGCCACATGCCTTGTGCATCAGATCGTGTGTATGTGTCAGAAATAGTTCACACAATCTCAGTGTATCCGTAAAATCATTGTTACGAATAAAAGCCATCGTGGAGACCACCGCAATGCGCTGCTCCCATAAAAGGCCGCTTTGCGCCAGTGTATATAACAACGTACGGTCTTGTTTCTCTTTGAGCCACTCACCAATGATCTGATAGCTCGACAGGTCTACCAGGTCCCAGTTGTTGACTCGATGGGTGTGGGAAAGATAGAAATCGACGATCTCCCTGCGTTTAAATTCACTGGCTTTCTGGAATTGTGCTACCAGGATAATCAACGCACACAGGCGGCATTCGTGAAATTCATCATTCAATAGGTTCTTCAGCTCTGCGAGCGACGCTTCCTTGTAGATCTTTGC
This sequence comes from Proteiniphilum sp. UBA1028, assembly GCF_002316955.1. Classification (NCBI taxonomy): domain Bacteria; kingdom Pseudomonadati; phylum Bacteroidota; class Bacteroidia; order Bacteroidales; family Dysgonomonadaceae; genus Proteiniphilum; species Proteiniphilum sp. UBA1028. The sequence continues at coordinate 95,818 of NZ_DCEN01000049.1, read as the reverse complement.
CACAGCACGTGTTTCAGGAACAGAGCAACCAATAAAAATATCTCCTTCGCCATATTGTCCTTTCCCAGTCTTGAAGAAATACTTCGAATGCTCTGCTTTTTCAGGATTTCCAAAAACAAGGAGCTGCTGTCTTATTTTCTCTGCCGTCATCATCTTCACAAATCAGTTAACCCGTGATACCGGATAGGTGCTCTCGTAAAACCCTACAATATTTTGAGCCATTTCTATCGACATGTTTATGCGGTCTTCCATCGTCTTGGTGCCGGCATGAGGAGCAAGGAGCACATTGTCGAGAGTCAACAGCTCCGGCAGAATACGGGGCTCATGTTCAAACACATCGAGTGCGGCAGCCCATATTCTTTTCTCTTTCAAGGCTTGCGCCAATGCTCTCTCGTCCACCATATCCCCCCGTGCCGTGTTGATGAAGACTGCCGTAGGCTTCATCATGTTCAATTGTTTTTCACCTATCATACGATAGGTTTCCGGCGTGGAGGGCGCGTTCAACGAAATATAATCGGCTGTAGACAACAGCTCTTCAAAGGAAACGTATTTTGCGTTATAACGCTCTTCAATCTCTTTGCTCAGCCGGCTTCTGTTGTGATAAATGATATTCATCCCCGAAGCTACGGCACGGCGCGCCAGAGATTGGCCAATCCGTCCCATACCGATTATCCCCAACATCTTGCCATATACCGGCAGCCCCGCATCGGCATACACACCCCAACTCACACCTTCCGGTGTTCGGAGCTTGCGATCGTAATAGCCGATCCGCCGCGCGGCAGCCAACAGAAGGCCAAAAGTGAACTCAGCAGTAGGCTCCCGGGTGGAGTTGGGAATGTTGGTGACAACAACCCCTTTTTGGGTGGCATAGTCCACATCGATATTGTTGAAGCCTACACCCCAGTTGGAAATAAGTTCCAGCTTCGTGCCACGATCCATGATCTCCTTATCGGTATAAAAGCTAAAATTGGGAACCAGTACCTCGTAATCGGGAATCATCGCCAGCACCTCCTCTCTTGAAAAATAGGATTTTTCTACCGGAAGAGTCACCGCATACTTTCCTTCTAATGCACGCAGCCCTTCAGGTTTTAGCCGGTACGCAATCAACACCTTCTTCATCTGTTTCATCTTTTATTGGTTCGCAAACAAGGCTGCGATTCGCCCAAGTGTCTGTTTTAACGAGTTATCGACAAGAATTGTTTAGAAAAAGCCGTTTGCCGGGGTTATTTGTATTGTCGAAGGCTATAAACAGAAAAAACGAGCCGCCAGGCCCGTTTCTCGCTCTTCAGG
>NZ_DCEN01000049.1:81368-94291 GCF_002316955.1 Proteiniphilum sp. UBA1028 | reverse complement strand
TTATCTGTCGCTCTTCCTCTTGGACTTGAACCAAGGACCCTCTGATTAACAGTCAGATGCTCTAACCGACTGAGCTAAGGAAGAATATTTCTCTCCGTATCGAAAAGCGATGCAAAAGTAGTATATTTTTCCGAACAAACCAATAACAGACCAAAAAAAGTTGGTTCAAATTTATCCTTGCGCAATCATCCTCTCAGCACGCATTGACCTGCTCATTCAAAAGTGTACTGATCTTCAGCATTACATCTTCGTTGTTTTCCGAAAGATTAATCCAGCAAATCTCTTTGTCTTTTTTGAACCAGCTTAGTTGCTTGCGAGCATAATTGCGGGAATGTTGCTTTATTTTATCGACGGCAAATTCGAGGGTGCACTTTCCGTCGAAATAATCGAAAAGCTCCTTGTATCCCACCGTATTCAGTGAATTCAGGTGTTGCTTCGGATAAAAACTTTTCGCCTCTTCGAGCAACCCTTCTTTCATCATCAGCTCCACACGCCGGTTTATCCGATCATAGAGCTCTTCACGCTCACGCGTAAAACCGACTTTCACAATGCGAAACGGACGTTCTTTTTTAGGGCTTGTGCGCAGCGAAGAATAGGGCTTTCCCGCCATGAGACACACCTCAAGAGCATGAATCACCCGCTTTGGATTTTTCAGATCCACCTCGTCATAAAATACCGGATCCAGTATCTTCAGCTGCTGCCGGATCGGATCCAGCCCCTCTTCACGATAAAGCTGCTGCAAATCATCACGCAAAGTACGGTCAATGGTGGGGATCTCGTCAATACCGTTACAAACGGCATCGATATACATCATGGAGCCACCCGTTAGTATCACGACAGGGTGCTGACCGAACAATTCGCCGAGCAAGGAGAGAACGTGCCTCTCGTACTCACTGGCGCTGTAGTAATCTTCCGGCGAGAGCACCCCCACAAGGTGATGTTCCACTCGTTTCAATTGTGCACAAGTGGGTGCAGCTGTACCAATGGTCATGCCCTTGTATATTTGGCGGGAGTCGGCCGATATGATGGGGCATCCCAGTTTTTCGGCAACAGAGAGACTCCACTCGGTTTTGCCCGCTGCGGTGGGGCCAAGCAGAACAAGGAGTGTGTGCTTTGCGGAAGAAACGAGTTGGTGCTTTTTTACAGTAAACCGTTTATTTGAGTTGCAGTGGTTCCTTGACATCAGTACAGATCGGCGCTTTCCTCTTCAACAGGGGAGTCATCCAAACCTTCAAACCCCTCCTTGTCTAATTCGTCGGGTTCAAAGCTTTCGTCGCCATAAAAAGACTCGCCCAAATCCAGTGCTACCCCTTCAGCCTTCAGCTCTTCGATTTGAGCCACCTGTCTGGGAGGATCCCCCACAGCCAGTGTGCAGAGGGGAGCGTGTAGATTTTTTCCGGGTATAATTTCCGCCAACTCAATGTACAATGCCCGTTCAGTAAGATAATCAAACACAAACATCAACTTCTGCTTCTCATCTTCCAGATAGTCGCTCAGGACACATGCACCCATTGTAAGCGAGTCTTCGTCGGAATACGTGTCCATCTCTACCAGGGTAATCTCTTCCTTTTTTCTCCACTTATCATCACAAAGGAAGAAAGAAGCCATCTCTTTTTCGCTAAATCCGGTGCAATCAATGATCGTCTTGTAGAAATCCAAAAAAGTTGCGTCGGCGTCTATTTTTATCTCTCTTTTGAACATCTCTACTTCATCGGATAGAATTAGAAATTTGAATATCATTGCGATCTGTTTTTATGCATTGTTGACGTTTCAAAGGTAATAAAAAGTTTTAAATTGCAATCGGCGCCCGGATATTTGTTGATCACGGGATGGAAATTTGACCCGATCACAAATGGCAAATTTCCCTTGAACCTAATAAAAGCTGAATTGTTTTAAAGACATCATCCAAAAACAAAAAAATGAAAACCCAATATATGCCCATCGATCCATTCTTTTTCGAATTGTTTGAGCAGGAAATGGACAAAGAGACGTCGAGAGTCGTCTATTTTACTTTTTCCGACGAACCCGAACTGGAGGAATGCTGCGGCAAAATTCGCAAGATTGGAGAAGCTGACGACGAAGGAGTATTTCTTTTTCTGAATAACGACGTCATGGTGCGTGCCGACCGCGTGATCGTGATTAATGGAATTCCCGGCCCGGCATTCGATGAGTATGATGCCTATGCACTCGCTCCCCTGACATGCCAGGCGGGGTACGACGACTGTTCTTTTGAATAAGAGAATTTATTATCTTTGTCTATCAATTCGTATTTGACATCATCTATGGCGCTAAAACAGCAACAGGTTCTAAAACAAACACAACGTCTTTCTCCCCTGCAGATGCAGGTTATCAAGCTGGTGGAGCTAAACAGCGTGGAAGTGGAGGACCGCATAAAACAAGAGGTAGAAGAAAATCCTGCGCTGGAGACCGGGGAGGGTGAGCATCAGGAGGACCCTGACACTGATGAAACCGACACAAGAGAAGACACCCTCACACAGGAAGAGATCATCCTGGGAGACTATTTTTCGGAAGATGACATCCCCGATTATCGCCTCAACGGATCAAACCAAAAAGGCGAACAAAACTATGTTGAGTTCAGTCACTATGACGACAAGTCGCTAAGCGACTTTCTGCAGGAACAGATCGGGCTGCTTAACCTGAATGAACGCAAACAGATGATCGCGGAGTATATCATCGGCAACCTTGATGAAAATGGCTATCTGACGCGAGACCTGCAGTCTATTTCCGATGACCTGTTGTTTCAGCAGCAAATTGAGGTTACCCCCCTTCAACTGGAAGATGTGTTGTACGAGATTCAGGACCTGGATCCCCCCGGTATTTGTGCCCGCGACCTGCAGGAGTGCCTCCTTCTTCAGCTGAATCGTCACGCCCCCACCCGGCCTGTAAAGCTGGCCAAAGATATCCTATCGGATTATTTCGATGAGTTTTCCAGAAAGCATTACGATAAAATCATGCGACTGATGAGCATCACGGAAGATGACCTGCGCGATGCCATACACGAGATTGTCTCCCTCAACCCCAAGCCGGGCAACAGCCTGGGTGGCACCCTGCAAACAGCCATGAACAATATCACACCCGACTTCATCGTGGAGTCGTACAATGGCGTTGTTTCTTTTCACCTTAACAACAGCAACATACCGAGCCTGAAGGTAAACCGCAACTTTTCCGAGATGCTCAAAGGTTATTACGAAAACAAAACAAGCATGTCGGCCGACGACAAACAGGCTATGCTCTTTATGAAGCAAAAGGTAGATTCCGCCAAGTGGTTCATTGATGCAGTGAGGCAACGGCAGAACACACTGCAGCGCACCATGGAAGCCATTGTGGCACTACAGTATGACTTTTTCCTCACAGAGGATGAGACCCAACTCAAACCAATGATTCTGAAAGACGTAGCAGAACGGACAGGCTTCGACATCTCCACCATCTCCCGCGTAAGCAATAGCAAATATGTACAGACAAACACAGCCGTCTATCCACTCAAATACTTCTTTTCGGAAGCCATGCAAACCCACGAAGGAGAAGATATTTCATCGCGGGAAGTAAAGAAGATCCTCAAAGAGTGCATCGACAATGAAAATTCCTCAAAACCTCTCACCGACGACCAACTCACCAAAATTCTCAATAAGAAAGGGTATGTCATCGCACGCCGCACGGTAGCAAAATATCGCGAGCAATTACAGATTCCTGTGTCCCGTTTAAGAAAAAAAATATAACTTTGCCCTTTCATTGAAAGCAACCTATCAGGATGAAGTCGATCTCACATGTAATTTCCACCGTATTTCAGCCTTTGTTGATGCCCACCTACGGGGTAATGCTCCTTTTTGTATACACCTATTTCGGGGTGATATTCAGGCATCAATTTTGGCAAATTGTTACACCGGTGATTCTTTTTTCATTTATTATTCCCGCCATTCTTATCCTCATGCTCTACCGCATGGGAATAGTATCCGACCTGTCGTTGAAAGTACGCCGTGAGCGATTTTACCCCTATCTTATCACGCTGTTGTCTTATTCCGCCATGATCATCTTTTATTACAGGATGCACATGCCCAAATGGTTCATGATGATTATGGTTGCCTCCGTGGTGATCATGATAATCGCCATTCTCATTACCTTTATGTGGAAGATAAGCGCACATATGTTTGGCATAGGGGGGCTTATAGGCGGAGCCATGGCAGTAAGTTTTTTTGTGGAACGATCCAACCCTTATTACATGTTCATGGGGTTATTCATCATCGCAGGGCTGGTGGGCACCTCGAGGCTTATCCTTAGGCGGCATACCCTATCCCAGGTAATTGCCGGTTTTTTCCTTGGGTTCCTGGTCTCTTTTTTGTTTGTATGGATAGGCGTACAGCCATAGACATTCTGATTATATCGCTTTGACAATAGGGAATTAAGTTGTACATTTATCCCAGAATATATCATCATATAAAATTAAATCGTTATGAATTTTCCAGAAAATGTTAAGTATTCTTCCGACCATGAATGGGTGAGAGCGGAAGGCAATGAAGCGTACGTGGGTATTACCGATTTTGCACAGGAAGAACTGGGTGAAATTGTCTATGTTGATGTAACCACAGAAGGCGACTCGCTCGGGCAGGGCGATGTGTTCGGCAGCATTGAAGCTGTGAAAACCGTATCGGACCTGATGATGCCGGTGGGAGGCGAAGTTCTGGAAATAAATCCCAAGCTCGACGATGCCCCCGAACTGGTAAATAAAGATCCTTTTGGCGAAGGATGGATCATTAAAATAACCCTTCAGAATGCCGACGAGCTGTCCGGTTTAATGTCGGCGGAAGATTATAAAAAATTTGTTGGAAAGTAAAGGCAAAAAAATATGACTCCAATAGTAAGTATCATTATGGGCAGCACCTCGGACCTGCCCGTAATGGAAAAGGCAGCGCAATTTCTTAACGAAATGGAAGTACCCTTCGAGATGAATGCCCTGTCAGCCCATCGTACACCCGAAGAAGTGGAGAAATTTGCCAAAGGAGCCGGGGAAAAAGGCATCAAGGTAATTATTGCTGCAGCAGGCATGGCGGCACACCTGCCCGGTGTAATCGCTTCCATGACGACTCTCCCGGTCATCGGAGTACCCATCAACGCGTCGCTCGACGGGATGGATGCGTTGCTCGCCATTGTACAGATGCCTCCGGGGATACCTGTGGCAACAGTGGGCATAAACAGCGCTCTGAATGCTGCAATCCTTGCATTGCAAATGATTGCAACCAGCGACGAAACGGCCCGGATAAAACTAGCAGCCTACAAAGAAAGTCTGAAAAAGAAAATCACAAAAGCCAACGAAGAGCTGGCTTCGATTTCCTATACCTATAAAACAAACTAACGTTTGTAATTTGTAATGAATCACGAAGAGATACAATCTATCCTCCGGCAGGAGGCAACTGCTATTTTACACATCCCAATAACAGACCAATATGAAAAAGCCATTGATCTGATCGTGGAGCATGTGCATGCAAAGCGAGGCAAACTGGTAATCAGCGGCATGGGTAAAGCGGGACAGATCGGACAAAATATGGCAACCACGTTCTGCTCAACAGGCACTCCCGCCATTTTCCTGCACCCAAGTGAAGCGCAACATGGCGACCTGGGCATCCTCCAGGACAACGACCTGCTGTTGCTGATCACCAACTCAGGCAAAACGAGGGAAATCATCGAACTCATTGCGCTGGCAAGGGGAATGCATTCCGACATTTCCATCATTGTGATTACCGGCAACAAGGAGAGTGTACTGGCTCAAGAAGCCGATGTGTTTCTGCTGACTGGCAACCCCTCTGAAGTATGCCCACTGGACCTCACTCCCACCACTTCCACTACGGTAATGACCGTGATGGGTGATATCCTTGTGGTGGGCACCATGAACCGGATCCATTTCACTGCCGGTGAGTATGCGAAAAGGCATCACGGTGGTTACCTGGGTGACAAGTCAAGAAAAGCGGACCATAGCTAACTGACAGATTTAGATGGCCAAACATATAAAAAAATGCATCATGGCGTTATCAAAAAAACTTACTCAAATGAAACGAATACTCTTTATGCTAACAACCATTTTTCTGCTGACAGCCTGCAACGAAGGTAAAAAGGCAGATACCCGGACGACTGTCATCGACGACGTCGATTCTACATTCGAATATAAGGTGGATCGTTTTGCAGACATCGAGATCCTCCGCTATCCCGTGCCGGGATTTAACAGCCTGCCGCTTGCACAAAAAGAGCTGATCTACTACCTGTCTCAGGCAGCCCTCGAAGGACGCGATATCCTCTGGGATCAGCACAACCGGTACAATCTCACCATTCGCCGTGTGTGCGAAGGAATATACGAGAACTATATGGGCGACAAGTCCACCGGCGACTGGAAAAATTTCGAGACTTATCTGAAGCAGATCTGGATGGCCAACGGCATCCATCACCACTACTCGGAAGATAAAATCATGCCGCTGTTTTCTGAGGATTACTTCGTGAAGCTGGTGAAAAGTGTCGACCCGGGCCGAATGCCTTTTCGCGACGGGATGGCGGCCGATGAGACACTAAGTGAGATATTGCCGGTGATGTTTAACCCCGCCGTGATGCCCAGGCGGATGAGCCAGGCGCCGGGAACAGACATTGTGCAGACATCGGCAGTAAACTTCTACGAAGGAGTAACCCAGAAAGAAGTAGAAGATTTCTACAACGCAATGAAAGATCCCAACGACAATACACCGGTCTCTTACGGTCTCAACAGCAAGGTAACAAAAGTAAACGGAGTGGTGACCGAACAGGTATGGAAGCTGGACGGAATGTACGGCAAAGCCATCGAACGCATCATCGGATGGCTGGAAAAAGCTGCCGCTGTCGCTGAAAATGACCACCAGAAACAGACAATCAACAGCCTCATTTCTTTTTACAAAACCGGCAACCTGAATACTTTCGATGATTACTCCGTTCAATGGGTGACCGACACCACCTCGCGGGTGGACTTCATCAACGGGTTCATCGAGACTTACACCGACCCAATGGGACTGAAGGGTAGCTGGGAGTCGATGGTCAACTTTAAAAGCATCGAAGCCTCGGAACGTACCCGTACCATCAGCGAAAACGCACAGTGGTTCGAAGATAATTCCCCCATTGATGACCGCTTCAAAAAAGAAGAGGTGAAGGGGGTTTCTGCCAAGGTGATTACTGCTGCCATCCTGGGAGGCGACTGTTATCCGGCTACCCCCATCGGTATCAACCTGCCCAATGCAGACTGGATTCGCCGCGATCACGGCTCGAAATCTGTCACCATCGACAATATTACCTTTGCCTACGACAAAGCCGCCGAAGGCAACGGCTTCAAGGAAGAGTTTATGTGGAGTGACGCCGAACGGGAGCGGGCTAAAAAATACGGCACCCTCACCGACAATTTGCATACCGACCTGCACGAGTGCCTGGGTCATGGTTCGGGTAAGCTCCTCCCCGGAGTGAGCACGGATGTGCTGCAGGCCTATGCTTCTCCGCTGGAAGAGACAAGGGCCGACCTGTTTGCGCTCTATTACCTGGCCGACCCCAAACTGGTAGAACTGGGGCTGCTTCCCGATCAAGAAGCCTATAAAGCCGAATACTACTCATATATCATGAACGGTGTCATGACGCAACTCACCCGCATTCAACCGGGCAAACAGATTGAACAGGCACATATGCGCAACCGTGCACTGATCTCAAGATGGGTGATTGAGAAAGGTGCAGCTGACAGCGTGGTTGTGCTGAAAGAAAGAGACAACAAAACCTATGTAGTGGTGAACGACTACGACAAGTTACGTAGTCTGTTCGGCCAATTGCTTTCGGAAGTACAGCGCATCAAATCGGAAGGCGATTTTGAAGCCGGCAGGAATCTTGTGGAATCTTACGGTGTAAAGGTCGATCCCGCGCTGCACGCAGAGGTGTTATCCAGATACGAAGCACTCAATATCGCTCCCTATAAAGGATTTGTAAACCCGGTATACAAACTGGTGACCGATGAAAACGGAAAAGTAACCGATGTGACCATCTCCTACGATGAGAACTATGTGGATCAGCAACTGCGTTACTCACGTCAATACTCGGTACTGCCGCTGAAGAACTGAGATGACTTACAACGAGACTCTCGACTACCTCTACAGACAGATGCCCGAATACCAGCGCATCGGTCACATGGCTTATAAAGAAGGTCTGGATAACAGCCTGGCGCTGGATAAAATATTCAACCATCCCCACCGTCGTTATAAAACAATTCATGTGGGAGGCACCAACGGCAAAGGGTCCACCTCCCACCTTCTGGCGGCAATATTGCAGGAATCGGGCTACAAAGTCGGCCTGTACACCTCTCCTCACCTGATCGACTTTCGGGAAAGGATCCGGGTGAACGGCACAATGATAGAGAAAGATTTTGTGGTGGACTTCGTGGAAAAGTACAAAAATCTGTTTGAGCCGGTGATGCCCTCCTTCTTTGAGCTGACCATGGAGATGGCTTTTCTCTGGTTTGCAGAACAAAGGGTGGATGTGGCTGTGATTGAAGTGGGCCTGGGAGGTCGTCTGGACAGTACCAACATCATTTCTCCCGATATGAGCATCATCACCAATATCGGGCTCGATCACACAAGACTGCTGGGCGATACCCTTCCGAAGATTGCTTCCGAAAAGGCGGGCATCATCAAACCATTTACTCCCGTTGTTATTGGCGAAACAGGTAGTACGGATGTTGCACAGGTTTTTATTGATAAAGCGAAGTTGCTGGAAGCACCGGTTGTTTTTGCTGAACACTACATGAGCAATTTTGCTTCCGAAAGGAATGAGACAACGTGGCTGTTTCAGTGTGATGGATATCCCGATCTGAAAGGAGAGTTGCAGGGTATGGCGCAAGACAGGAATGCCCGGACAGTCCTAACGGCAGTGGAAGTACTCCTTGAAACAGGGTACAACATTCCAAAGGAAGCTGTTTACAAAGGGTTTGCCCACGTAACGGCCATCACCGGTTTAATGGGACGTTGGCAGCAACTCCGGTCTTCGCCCAAAATCGTCTGCGACATTGCCCATAACGCCCATGGATTGCAATATGTAGCAAAGCAGCTGCTTGCTGAGAATTACAAAACACTGCATATCATTTTCGGGATGGCCAACGACAAGGATGTGGATTCCGTACTTGCTTTGATGCCGAAAGATGCACGGTACTATTTTACCAGGGCGTCTGTGGAACGGGCTCTGGATGAAAAGATATTGAAAGAACATGCTGCGGTTTACGGATTAGAAGGAACCACCTTTGCATCCGTTTCGGGAGCCATTCGTGCAGCAATAGAAAACGCCGGTGAAGATGATCTCATCTTCATCGGCGGTAGTTCTTTCGTGGTGGCAGATGCCCTGCCGTTGTTTACCTGATTACCAAATCATGACTATCCTGAAGTGATAGGTTACCTTTGCATCCGGATCCTCTATTCCATCAGAGGGTTCAATATAAAAGGTGACCCGCTTTGTCTGTATACTATATTCATAACTGATCGTTTCAGTAAACTTGCTGCCATCAGTTAGTTCGTAGCTTTTCAGGTACGGAAGTTGTACTTGCACTTCATTCACGTTTTGATCACCCAGAAAAACATAACCGATCACCGCACCGCTTTCATAGATAAAGTCATCGATGTATTTCAACTGTTTAACCGCCTCCCATCTTCTGTTCGTGACACTCCAGCTCCACTCGGAAGCGTTCACGGTATATGGCTGAATTTCCCATTGTGTTTCCACGATATCATCACTGCTGTCACTACAAGAGGATAAAAACAGTGCAGTTCCAATGAAGAGGACTCCTGCCAATAATGAAGTTAACCTTTTACTTTTCATTTTCATATTTTTTGAAGTTTGTATATCTGCTTGTCTGACGTCTTAAACGTCTATACGTTTAAAATTAAACAAAAAAAAGGATGAAAAGTTTTAACGGAGCAAATGATTAAAGTCCGCTGGAGACGAACTTTATCAGTTATTAATCAATCCTGTGCATTCTTCTGAACAAAACTATTTTCTTCCTCCTAAAAATCCACCCAGCAGGTCGTTCAGCGGATTGCCGTCGCCGTCCTTGTCGAGCACGCCTCCCAGCATATCCATGATACCCCCTGAGGATCGTCCCGACGACTGACCGGCGCCACCCAATAGTCCACCCAGGAGATTACCCAATCCTCCGGCTTCGGTATTGGTCTGTCGTTTCTCCTTTCCCAGGTATGCCATCACAATGGGAGCGAGGATTGCTAGCAGTGGTCCGATCTTGTCCATACTGATTCCCGATTTCTGAGCGATCCCTTGTTCGATGGCGGTGCGTTTATTACCAAAAACATGCCCCAGAATACCATCACCATCCGACTGCAATTCCTGCGGGTGGCCCTGCAACATGCCGGAAAGGTTATCCAGCAGTGAACCATCATGTTTCGACTCCAAAGCGTTGTGAAGGCTTGCAGCACCTTCCTCCGACTGTGCATTTCTGTTCATTCCTGCAAGAATGGCAGGTATAGCCATGCTCACGGCACCCGATGCCTGATTTTCATTTACACCAAGCCGCGTGGCTACATTTCGGACGATTGACTGCCCCATAGTGCTGTTTAGTAATTCTGAGATATCCATGTTGTAAGGCTGATTATAAGTGTTTAGTAAAATAGTTAAAGTACTTCAAAGATACCTGTTTAAACAAATTTGCAGTGAGATTGGTTCTGCAAAGAGGTGATTTGAGGAAGAAAACCCCATTGCAGAAATACGCAAAAAAAAGGGCAAAGTCAATTAGTTTTCAACATTCACTTGTTCTCAGTGAAAAAAAAACTATTTTTGCCTGAGAACTGATTAGGAACCGCCCATCATGGTTTGCGGATCACGAAAGGGAATCACTTACATCGGACAACTGAAATTATGAAACAATATCTCGATTTACTACAGCGGGTACTCGACGAAGGTGTGAAAAAAGAGGACCGTACCGGTACGGGTACCATCAGCATCTTCGGGCACCAGAGCCGGTACAGGATGAGCGACGGATTTCCGGTACTCACCACAAAAAAGCTCCACCTGAAATCGATCATCTATGAGCTGCTCTGGTTCCTCAACGGTGACACAAATATCAAATATCTGAACGACAATGGCGTGCGCATCTGGAATGAATGGGCCGATGAGGATGGCGATCTGGGTCCCATCTATGGCTATCAATGGCGTTCATGGCCCGACTACAAAGGAGGGCATATCGACCAGATCTCTCAAGTTGTCCACACACTCAAAAATAATCCCGATTCACGCCGCATCATTGTCAGCTCATGGAACGTGGCCGACATTCCAAACATGAATCTCCCACCCTGCCACGCTTTTTTTCAGTTTTACGTAGCCGACGGGAAGCTCAGCCTGCAGCTTTACCAGCGCAGTGCCGATATCTTCCTGGGGGTTCCTTTTAATATCGCCTCCTATGCCTTGTTATTGAAGATGATGGCCCAGGTGACCGGATTGCAGGAGGGCGATTTCGTGCATACTTTCGGCGATGCCCACATCTACCTGAACCATCTTGATCAGGTCAACCTGCAACTTTCCCGCGAGCCGCGTCCATTGCCTGAAATGAAGGTCAATCCTGACGTGAAGGATATTTTCGGTTTCCGTTTCGATGATTTCGAACTGGTGAACTATGATCCGCATCCACACATAAAAGGAACTGTGGCAGTATGATGAATCACAATGGCATGGAAATCGGCATCATCGTTGCGCTGGATGAAAAGAACGGGATCGGACGCGAGGGGGGGCTGCTTTGCCACCTCCCCAATGATTTGAAGCATTTTAAACAGGTGACCTCGGGACACGCCGTAATCATGGGCCGGAAGACCTATGAATCATTACCGAAAGGAGCATTGCCCAACCGCACCAATGTGGTGATTACGTCCGATGCGGCAGATAATTATCCCGGGTGTATCGTTGTCCGGTCGGTAGAAGAGGCGCTTACGCACTGCAAGGAGGGTGAAAAAGTTTTCATTATCGGTGGAGGGCAACTATACCGTGCCACACTCGGACTGGCAGACCGGCTTTATCTGACCCGCATCCATCACACTTTCAGTGATGCCGACACCTTTTTTCCGGAAATCGACACCGGTGAATGGAGGCTGACTCAAAAGGAGTCGCACGAGGCCGACGACAAGCATCGGTATCCTTATACGTTTTTGACCTATACTAAAAAAACGGACTGATCAACAGACCAAGTGCAACTTCCGTGGTACGGCACCGGACACTCATAAGAAAGCGTTTTTATTTATACTAAAGACCAAAACAAGTATGAACAAAACTTTTTTTCTTTTTATTTCTCTTGCATTTTTAGCTTCGTTTACAAACTGCTCGCAAAGAAAATCAACGTCAACAGACAATGCCAATCAGCTGGATTCGATAGAGATAGCAGCAATCCAAAAGAAATATCCCCAGCCGAAAGGTTACCAGAAGCAAGTGATTTCAGTACCGAAGAAACCCGATGAATCGCAATTTATCGTTGAGATAGTCCCGGGCAAGACGATGCTAATGGATGAATGCAACGATTATAGCTTACAGGGTGAGTTTGTAGAAGATTCTTTTGCCGATGAAGATGTGTTGCGCTATATTTACCGATCGGAGGGGGAAGTGGTGCAGACGTTGCTGGGATGTGCAACAGACAGCCTGCACACCGAGTTTGCGTGTGGGATGCCGGTTTTGGTCGATTATAACAGTTCAAGACTCACAGTTGTTTATCTCCCAAAAGATATTGAATTGAAGCATACCGTGTGGAAAGTTACCGAAATGATTCAGGTTGAGCACGATCCCGAGAATAAGCTCTTTGAAAAACGTCCTTTCAACCTGACTAAAGACAAATACGACGGTTATATATTACAATTGCCGGCAGGCTCTGAAAATTCAAAAAT
>NZ_DCEN01000049.1:69228-81197 GCF_002316955.1 Proteiniphilum sp. UBA1028 | reverse complement strand
GTAACTTTCGGAGATGCCGGAGATATGAATTTTTCTCCCCGCATGTTTATGATTTTTGATTCGGACGGTGAAATTGCGTCTACGAGGATGGGTTGCCCAGACAGGGAACTGACCGGGAAATTTATTTACGGGGAAACAAGAAGGGTGCCGTATACAACAGATCCCCTGGTTATTTTTATTCCTAAAGGATTTGAACTTCGCTACCGGATTTGGGAAAGTGTCACATAGGCTGTTCCCTTTTCCTGCGAACGGATGGTTCCTGTGGCTGTTTTGTCTGGCGTAACGACGACTTCTGGCTCTGTCTCCCTTACCGGATAGTGTATCGGATTTCAATCTTTTACTGGACTAAAATAGGGTGTAGCCATATTGAAATTCTGGTAAGTTTCGCTAACTTTACCGCAATAATCACTCAGTAAAAGTAACCAGGTTGATGCGTACTTATCTTCATAATCTCATCCGGGAAAAACGCAAAGGATTTAATGCAGTAAAAGCCCCATGTGTCGTGTTGCTCCTGCTGCTCTCTTTTCACCTTTCATCACAAACCCAAAGAGATGACTCTCTTAAACAACAAGTTAGCAGATCACTCACTCAAATTTACCGGAAGACGCTGCTCCGTCCGGGAACTGTGAAGGTGGACAGCATCGCGCTGCACGAAAGAAAGAAAAGCATTGAGCTGTACACCAACCTCGCGCTCTCCTACCTTCCCATGCGAAAGGATCTCGTTCATCTTATCCACGACAGCATCCGTTACTATCTTCCACAGGCACAGAAAAAATACCGCATCAGCGTCTTCTCCGACCAGCAGGAGATCAATCACCTGATACCCAACTATTACCGTAACAAACAGATCGATAAAAACCGTTTGATGGCCCATCGGGTGAAAACGCCGCTCATCACGCGACTCTCCGATCCATCGAAAAACGACACCAAAGGTCTGCAAAACAATCATATTGCCCTCTGGCAGAGCCATGGATGGTATTACGAGCAGAAGCTGGGACGGTGGGAATGGCAGCGGGCACGCATTTTTCAGACGGTGGAGGATCTCTACACGCAGAGCTATGTGCTACCCTTCCTGGTGCCAATGCTGGAGAATGCGGGTGCCAGTGTGCTGCTTCCGCGTGAGAGGGATTACAATAAACTGGAAATCATTATCGATAACAACAACGGTAACAGGGGAATATCAACCTACAGCGAGACGAATGGCAGCGAAGCCTGGAGAGATACAGACTCGGCCGGCTTTGCCAACCCCAAAGAGATCTACCTCGATGGCGAAAATCCCTTCCGGATGGGCACGGCACGACAAACAAGAACCGTCTCGAGAGGTGCCGAGTCTGTGGCCACCTGGAGAGCCGAAGTGCCGGAGAAAGGTGAATATGGAGTCTATGTCTCCTACCAGACGGTGAAGAACAGCAGCAACGATGCCCTCTACACCGTGTTTCATGCCGGGGGGAAAACCGATTTTCTGGTGAACCAGCAGATGGGTGGGGGCACCTGGATCTACCTCGGCAGTTTCCTTTTCGACACAGGGAGCGACCACAGGATCACCCTCTCCAACAAAAGCAGGCGTTCCGGAAAGATTGTAACGGCCGATGCCGTAAAGATCGGTGGCGGGATGGGAAACATCGCCCGGATGCCCCACTCCGGAGGATTCGACAAGGAGAACACCAAAAGTTCCGACAGCCTGACCTGCAAAGAGACGCTGGTGTCGAAAATAAAATACACCCCTGAAACAAGCGGCTACCCACGATATGCGGAGGGTGCCCGCTATTGGATGCAGTGGGCAGGGGTGCCCGACTCGATCTACAACCGGAGCGAGGGGAAGAATGATTACACGGACGACTATGCCAGCCGCGGTGTATGGGTCAACTGGCTGGCCGGAGGATCAGCCGTACTACCCAAGGCCGAAGGACTCCACATCCCCCTGGACCTGGCCTTTGCTTTCCATACCGATGCTGGTACTCTCCGGGGCGACACCATCGTCGGCACACTGGGCATCTACATGACGCATCACAACAACGAACAGTTCGAAAACGGCCGTTCACGATGGGCGTCACGCGACCTGACGGAGCTAATCATGGAGGAGGTCGTAAACGATATCCGTCGTGACTTCGAACCGAACTGGACACGCCGTCATCTCTGGAATCGCTCCTATGCGGAAGCACGCATACCCAACGTGCCGACCATGCTGCTGGAACTGCTTTCCCACCAAAACTTCGCCGACATGCGCTACGGGCTTGATCCCACCTTTCGCTTTACCGTTGGCCGCTCTATCTACAAGGGAATGTTGAAATTTCTCGCCACCCAATATAACCGCCCCTATGTGGTACAGCCATTGCCGGTGAAAGACTTCACCGCACGCTTCACCGGTGAGACGGAAGCGCTGCTCACGTGGCAGCCGGCGCCCGATCCCTCGGAACCCTCTGCAGCTCCCGCACAATATATTGTATATACCCGCCTCAATGGCGGCGGCTTTGATAACGGCACGCTGGTAAACAATAACAACTACAGCATAAAAATCCGGAAGGATCATATCTACAGTTTCAGGGTGGTGGCCGTGAACGAGGGAGGTAAAAGCTTCCCGTCGGAGACACTTTCGCTCTGCCGAAAGCCAGATCAAAAGGGAGAGGCGCTGATCGTAAACGGCTTCACCCGTGTCTCGGCACCGCACAGCTTCACCGCTTCGGAGGACAGCATCGCCGGTTTCGCGGGAAACGTGGACAACGGCGTTCCCTATATCGCTGATTATCATTTTACCGGACAACAGCATGAGTTCCGGCGTGTCATCCCCTGGATGGACGATGACGCTCCGGGTTTCGGCGACAGCAATGCCGACTATGAAACAAGCCGGATTGCAGGCAACAGCTTCGATTATCCCTTTGTGCACGGGCAAGCTTTCTCTGAGGCGGGATACTCTTTCGTCTCCTGTGCCGCATCGGCCGTGGAGAACGGAACGGTTGACCTGTCCGATTATCAGACGGTCGACTGGATCCTCGGCAAACAACGGGAATGGAAAGTGGCCCGCGGAGCAAAGCCACCCAGATTTAAAACTTTCTCTCCCATACAGCAGCAAGCCATCACCCGTTTTTGTAGCGGAGGCGGCAACATCATCGTCAGTGGTGCGTTTGTCGGTACCGACCTGTGGGACAACCCATACGCAATAAAAGAGGACCGGGAGTGGGCACAAAACACCCTCAAATACAAATGGCGCAACAACAACGGTGCAGTGACCGGACATGTCAAGGCCGTACCCTCACCCTTCACCTCCCTCACGGGACATTACCGATACTACCATAAGCTGAACAGCGAGAGCTACGTGGTGGAACACCCTGACGCCATCGAACCGGCAGACAATAATGTATTCACCGTGTTTCGCTACGCGGAGAACAACCTGAGTGCAGGCATCCTCTATCAGGGTGAAAAGTATAACAGCTGCATCCTGGGTTTTCCGATAGAAGCCATCAAAGGCCAGGAGAACCGGAACAGACTGCTGAAAAATATTTTGGAGGCATTCGAAGATTAACAAACTCGATGATTAAAGAATTCGACAATTTGACAATTAATAAATCGGCAAATCATCAAATCAGTGAATCAACTATCATATGAAAAAAATAAACGCATTTATCCTCTTCTCAGAACCTGAACAGGCAAAGAAAACGGTGGAAGAACTCAGACAATCGGAGTCGATAGACAAGATCTATTTGCTTACGCCCGACAATAGCAAGGAAACAATCAAGGGGTGTGGCAATATCACCATCGACACGCTCCACAGCAGTGCCACGATAAAAAAGATCGCGCAGAAATCGAATACCGACTACACGCTCATCTATCAGAAGTCCACCGTGCTGAGACCCGGTTACTTCGCACTTGAACGAATGACCCGTATCGCGGAAGATACGCAGGCCGGAATGGTCTATGCCGACTACTACGCCATCAGCAACGGGGATAAGACAAACCATCCGGTGATCGACTACCAGGAGGGCAGTCTGCGCGACGACTTCAACTTCGGCTCACTGCTCCTCTACAATGCGAAGGCACTGAAGAAAGCGGTCAGGAGAATGAAAAGCGAAAACTACACGTTTGCCGGCCTCTACGACCTCAGGCTCAAGGTGTCGCAGAAGAACCCACTCGTGCATGTCAACGAGTACCTCTACACCGAGATAGAAGAGGATACACGTGCATCGGGAGAAAAAATATTCGATTATGTCGACCCCAAAAATCGACAGGCCCAGTTAGAGATGGAACAGGCCTGCACGCAGCACCTGAAAGATGTGGGCGCTTACCTGGAACCCAAATTCGGGAACATTGAACTTAACAAAGGTATCTTTCCGGTAGAGGCATCGGTCATCATCCCGGTGCGCAACCGCATCAGAACTGTCCGTGACGCCATCTCCTCGGTGCTGAGACAAAAAACCGGTTTTTCTTTTAACCTGATCGTCGTAGACAATCACTCCACAGACGGCACCACGGAAGCCATCGCGGAGTTCAATAATGACAAACGACTGATACACATCGTCCCGGAGAGAGACGACCTGGGCATCGGTGGGTGCTGGAACATGGGCGTACACCACGGACAATGCGGCAAGTTTGCCGTGCAACTCGACAGCGATGATGTATACAGCGGGGATGACACGCTGCAAAAGATTGTCGATGCCTTTTACGAACAGCAGTGTGCCATGGTGGTGGGGACCTATCAGATGACCAACTTCAACATGGAGATGATCCCTCCCGGCATCATCGACCACCGGGAGTGGACACCCGAAAATGGACGGAACAACGCATTGCGCATCAACGGGCTCGGTGCTCCGCGGGCTTTCTATACGCCGGTACTGCGGGAGATCAAG
Organism: Proteiniphilum sp. UBA1028; assembly: GCF_002316955.1. Taxonomy (NCBI): domain Bacteria; kingdom Pseudomonadati; phylum Bacteroidota; class Bacteroidia; order Bacteroidales; family Dysgonomonadaceae; genus Proteiniphilum; species Proteiniphilum sp. UBA1028. The sequence continues at coordinate 76,356 of NZ_DCEN01000049.1, read as the reverse complement.
GTGCCCAACACCAGCTACGGCGAAGATTATGCCCTGGGACTGAACATCTCCCGTCGTTATCGGATCGGACGGATCTACGACGTGCTCTACCTTTGCCGCCGCTGGGAAGATAACAGCGACGCCTCACTCGACGTTGCGAAGATGAATGCTCACAACCTCTATAAAGACAGGATCAGGACATGGGAACTACAGGCCAGAAAGAGACGCAGATGAACGAACCGCTCATCCATGTGGGAATCATCCTGGAGCAGGCTAAAATCCGTTTCACCCTGCTCTCCACATATAAACTGAAGGAAAAGCCGTTTCCCCCGGGCGATTATTCATTGGACATATCCGGCGGAAAAATAGTTTTTGAAGGGAAAATATACGAAGAAATCACCTTCGAACCGGATCAGATTCACGACGATTCCTTCGAACTAAAAGAGGTGGTGATAGGTGTCGACTTTCATTGGCAACGTAAAGAAAATCAACGCTTTCAGGGAGGATTGAAGTTTATTGTTGAAAAGAACGGCATCACTGCCATCAACACCGTCTCCCTGGAGGATTACCTCAAGAGCGTCATCTCTTCCGAGATGAACGCCACCAGCTCCGAAGAGTTGCTGAAGGCACACGCCGTCATCTCCCGTAGCTGGCTGCTGGCACAGATAAAGAAAAACAAGGATGTTAAGGTCGACTACCGGACCTCGTTTGTCACTTCCACCGAGATCATCCGCTGGTATGACCGGGAGGATCACGACCGGTTCGATGTCTGTGCCGATGACCACTGCCAGCGTTACCAGGGCATCACCCGGCAAACGACCGCACTGGTGAATAAAGTAATCGACGAGACACGCGGTCGGGTGATTACCTACAACGACGCCATCTGCGATGCCCGCTTCTCAAAATGCTGCGGCGGCGTAACGGAGGCCTTCGAAAATGTGTGGGAACCCACCGTGCATCCCTACCTGCAGGGAAAAGCTGATTTTACCGGTAATTCTCCCCTACCCGATCTTACCCTCGAAGAGCATGCCGAAGCATGGATTCGCTCAATACCTCCCGCCTTCTGCAACACACAGGATGCTGCTGTACTCAGGCAAGTACTAAACGACTACGACCAGGAGACGGCCGACTTCTATCGGTGGAAAGTGGTCTACTCGCAGGAGGAACTCAGCCGGCTGATCAGGGAACGCTCCGGCATCGACTACGGTGAAATTATCGACCTGCAACCCCTAGAGCGGGGTGCCTCAGGACGCATCCTCCGGATCAGGATCATCGGGACAAAACGCGTGATGATCATCGGCAAGGAATTGGAAATACGGCGTACCCTCTCCTCCTCACATCTCTACAGTTCCGCCTTCGTAGTGGATGCTGAAGAGGAAAACGATGAGGGGATCCCGCAAAAATTTACACTCACAGGTGCAGGCTGGGGTCACGGAGTGGGCTTGTGCCAGATAGGCGCTGCCATGATGGCGGAGCAGGGATATACCTGTGATCAGATTTTAGCACACTACTTTCCTCAAACCAAAACAGTTGTTCATTATTGAAAGCGACAACAAAAAGGAGATGAGTACAAAACAAACAAGAGAATAAGTATGAACAAGCAACAGAAAGTCACATTCCGCAATCCCTGGACATGGATACCCACGCTCTATTTCGCGGAAGGATTACCCTACGTGGCCGTAATGACCGTTTCGGTGATCATGTACAAACGTTTTGGGCTCTCCAATACGGAAATAGCTCTGTATACAAGCTGGTTGTATCTACCCTGGGTAATCAAACCTTTCTGGAGCCCTTTTGTGGATATCCTGAAAACAAAACGATGGTGGATCGTCTCCATGCAGCTGCTGATTGGTGCCGGACTGGCGGGGGTAGCCTTTACTCTTCCCTCGCCGTTCTACCTGCAGGCCTCGCTTGCTTTCTTCTGGCTCATGGCTTTCAGTTCGGCCACACACGACATAGCTGCCGACGGCTTTTACATGCTCGCACTGGACGACTCGCAACAGTCCTTCTTCGTGGGCATCCGCAGTACCTTCTATCGCTTTGCCTCAATCACCGGCCAGGGATTGCTGGTCGTATTGGCAGGATTCCTGGAAAAATCGACCGGCAGGATTCCTTATGCCTGGAGTCTCACCTTCTTCATCCTGGCAGGTCTATTCCTGGCATTTTTTGTGTACCATCGTTTTGTCTTGCCCTACCCACATGCTGATACCGGAAAGTCAGCCCGTACACCCCGGGAGGTAGTGACAGAATTTGGAAATACCTTTAAATCTTTTTTCACAAAAAAGGGGATAAGGCTGGCCATTGCTTTCATGTTATTATACAGGCTGTCCGAAGCGATGCTCGTTAAGATGGCATCGCCCTTTTTGCTTGACAGCCGCGAAGTGGGTGGATTGGGGCTAAGCACTTCCGAAGTGGGCATCACCTATGGCACGGTGGGTGTGATTGCCCTCACCCTGGGCGGAATCATCGGCGGAATTGTGGCTTCGCGTCAGGGCCTTAAGTATTGGCTCTGGCCCATGGCACTGGCCATTACCCTCCCTCATGCGGCATACCTCTACCTTGCATTTTATCAGCCCGAAAACATTTTCTGGGTGAATGCGGCCGTAGCTGTGGAACAGCTAGGGTACGGCTTCGGGTTTACCGCCTATATGCTATACCTGATTTATTTTTCTCAGGGTGATCACAAAACAGCCCACTATTCCATCTGCACGGGATTCATGGCTTTGGGAATGATGCTACCCGGCATGGCTGCCGGATGGATCCAGGAACAGCTGGGATACCAGCATTTCTTCATCCTGATCATGCTCCTCACGATTCCCACACTGGTGCTGATCCCCTTTATGAAGGTAGACCCCGGCTTTGGCAGATCTAAAAAAGGAGAGCCGGACGCAGCTTAAACGAGCGAATCATATTTATTATTTAACAGGATTAAAGTCTGGATTATGAAAACTAACATACCAAGGTCCCCCAAACCAGGGTTGTTTTTCGTCGTGATACTCTGTGCGCTGATGTTCCACACGACGGCTGTTGCCCAGAAAATCAAGGTGAAAATCAGATCAGACTCGCGTTCAGCCTAAATCACCGCTTCGAAGAGATCCGCACCTACTGGACCAAAGACGAGGAGCCATTCAGAAAATTGAGCAAGAAGTATTATCTTTACCGCCGATAAGCTTGCGTTTTTTGACTATCCCTGTGAAAGATCCGTATCTGTCGTAAACATACAAATATTAATTTTCTTCTATGAATGCAACGCTTTCTGCCAAACAGGGCAACCGCCTCCTGTCGCTCGACATTCTCCGCGGCATCACCATTGCCGGCATGATCATGGTCAATAATCCCGGCTCATGGAGTTATACCTATGCACCGCTCAAACATGCTCAATGGCACGGGCTTACGCCCACCGATTTGGTATTTCCCTTCTTCATGTTTATCATGGGGGTCTCCACCTTCATGTCTCTGCGGAAATTCAACTTTAAACCCTCCAAAGCAGCCGTATGGAAAATTGTGCGGCGCACTATCCTTATCTTCGTAATTGGACTGGCACTGGGATGGTTCGGGCAGCTCACACGCGGACTTGCTTCCGGGGAACCATTCGGTGTAGCGGCATCTCATTTCGACACCCTCCGCATACTGGGTGTGCTGCAGCGACTGGCGCTGGCCTATGGCTTTTCCGCTCTAGCGTCTGTTTTGGTGAAGAGCAAACTGCTGCCGTGGGTAATTGGCATCCTGCTCCTGGGATACTACCTGATCCTTCGATTCGGGAAAGGATTTGAGATGTCGGAAGAAAATATCATCGCAGTGGTGGACAAGGCATTTTTGGGACCCACCCACATGTATAGGGACACCACACCGGAAGGAGTACGCATCGCATTCGATCCCGAAGGGTTGCTCAGCACCCTCCCTTCCATTGCCCATGTACTGATCGGATTTCTATCTGGTAAACTGATCGTCGAAAACAAAGACAACCACACCCGGGTGGAGAAATTGCTGATATGGGGTACCCTACTGGCATTCTCGGGGTTACTCCTGCAATACGGATGTCCCATCAACAAGAAGATATGGAGCCCCACCTTCGTACTTGCCACCACCGGTTTTGCCGCACAACTGCTGGGACTGCTGATCTGGATCATCGATATCCATCAGAAAGAACGATGGTGCCGCTTTTTTCACGCCTTCGGGGTGAATCCGCTCATTGTATATGTTTTTGCCGGTGTGATGGCCAATCTGGTTTCCAACATCCGGATTAACTGGCAGGGAGAGGCAATTTCCATCAAAGGGTTTACTTACGAAGTGTTGCTGCACCCCTGGGCAGGAGATTATTTCGGATCGCTGCTTTACGCATTGCTGTTCGTCACGTTCTGCTGGCTCTTTGGATATATTCTCTACAAAAAAAATATTTATATCAAACTATAAATGGCGAAGAGCGGTTTATCACACCAAAACAATCAAACAGCATGAATTATTCACAATCGGGGAAGAATATCCTGATCGCCGACAGCGGTGCCACCAAGACCGACTGGTGCCTGACACACGGAGGTCAGATCGTGCAGCAATTTTCGACAAAAGGATTCAGCCCGGTATATCAGTCCGAAGAGGAAATTGCAGAGGAGGTCAGGTTGCACGTCTATCCCCTGCTGAAAGAAAAAAAAGTTCGATCGATCCATTTCTATGGTACGGGCTGCATCCCGGAAAAAATCCCCCTCGTGAAAAATGCCCTATCCCAATCGTTTCCCGCCGAAACAATCTGTGTGTATAGCGACCTTATTGCGGCCGCGCACAGTCTCTGCGGACACGAAGCGGGAATTGCCTGCATCCTCGGTACCGGCAGCAATTCCTGCGAATGGAACGGAAAAGAAATTGTAAAGCAGATTTCCCCGCTCGGATTTATACTTGGTGACGAGGGAAGCGGCGCCTCACTGGGCAAGCAGCTGGTGAGTGATGCATTGAAGAACCAGCTTCCGGAAGGGTTGAAAGATGCTTTTCTGAATGAATACGGGCTTACAACAGCCTCAATCATCGACAAGGTATACCGTCAACCCTTTCCCAGCCGTTTTCTGGCAGGGCTCGCACCCTTCCTGATGAAGCACCTCGATGTTCCACACATTCGACGTATTGTTACCCGGAGTTTTTCTGATTTCTTCGATAGAAACGTCATGCAGTACAATTATCAAAAAAATAAGGTTAATTTTGTAGGATCAATCGCCTGGCATTACGCCGACCTGTTGAAGGAAGTGGCACATCAAAAAAATATCGGGATCGGAGAAATTGCACAATCTCCCATGCCAGGACTGATTCGTTTTTATCAACCGGCAAAGGCCGGGAGTGAGCCACCTGAAGTAACTCACTGATCATCTGACACTAAACATTGAGACCCACCATATGACATTCGTAAAAATTACAGAACAACCTTCGCACTACAACGATCTGGAAAAAAAATCGGTTCTGGAACTGTTGACAGAGATAAATGCCGAAGACCAGAAGGTGGCGATCGCCGTTCAAAAGGCCATTCCTGAGATAGAGAGGCTGGTCACCGGTACCGTCGAACGCATGCGTCGCGGGGGACGTCTTTTTTACCTGGGTGCAGGAACCAGCGGCAGGCTCGGGGTACTTGATGCCTCCGAGATACCTCCCACCTTCGGCATGCCCAACAGCTATGTAATCGGGCTGATCGCCGGAGGGGACAATGCCCTGCGTAATCCGGTGGAAGCAGCGGAAGATAATATGGAAAAGGGCTGGGAGGACCTGATGGAACATAAAATCAACGAAGACGATGTTTTGGTGGGAATTGCCGCATCGGGCACCACCCCTTACGTCATCGGAGCATTGCGTCGCGCACGTGAGAAGGGCATCCTCACTGCCGCAATCAGCTGCAACCCGGACTCTCCCGTGGCAGCAGAAGCAGAGATCAAAATTGAACCGATCGTAGGCCCGGAATACGTCACCGGTAGCACGCGCATGAAATCAGGGACAGCGCAAAAACTGGTGCTGAACATGATCACAACCAGCACCATGATCAAACTGGGCAGGGTAAAAGGCAACCGCATGGTGAACATGCAACTCACCAACCAGAAACTGGTGGACAGGGGTACACGCATGATTGTGGACGAGCTCTCGCTCAATTATGAACAGGCTAAGAACCTGCTGATGATTCACGGATCGGTGAAAAAAGCCATTGACAGCTACAGAAACGGACAATAAATCATTCGAAATGGCCATCATCATCCATACAGATCAACCGGATTTGCTGCTCGACAGAATTTACGAATTGATCGACAGCAAGAAAGCAGACAAGTGGGTACGCACTGACGACGGGCGCATCACCTATGGCTCCCTGTTGTGGAAGAACGAAGCTTTTTTTAAACCCCAGATATGGGTAGATGAAAATCAATTGCGTTTCGGCCTGTTAAAAAGAAAAGACAGAAAACATATTACCTCCCGGCTCTATACTGCATTTCATAGCAAAATGATAGAAATGCTTCTGAATCACTTCGACCGGGATTTCCGCAGCGTTACCGCCACTGCGGCAAAAGCCGAACCCGATGTTTTCTGATCCCGGATAAAAACACAAGGCATGCCGGGCTTTCCATTCCTGCCGGAAGCATTGGAAATTGATTTTTTTTGACTACCTTCGCAGGTTTAAAATGCAGAAGGTAGGCTTACTAGCACTCGTTCCAACGATTTTTAGCGTTTACCTTTTGCTCGTTTCCCTGATAAAAGTATGCTAACGAATATTCGTCCCAAGGACACCGATGAACTTTACGCCACACCCATTTTACAACAAACGGCTTTCTGGTCGGCCGTGAAATCTTCTCTCGGTGCAAACACCATTGCCATCAACTTCACCTCGAGGAAGTCGGATCTCCTCCTCGCCACCAGTAACCAGCCAGCAATCATCTCCGACGTGCTGATCATACTGCAGCAAATAGACCGATATCACACTGTGGCCTATGTCCCTTACGGTCCCGAGCTGGAGCCTGCCGACGAGCTACAGGGGATGTTTCTGGAAGAGCTTTCAGAATCCCTACGCTCCTACCTGCCGAAAAGCTGCATTCTCATTCGGTACGATCTCTGCTGGGAATCCTACTGGGCCAAAGAGAAAGATAATTATGACGAAAATGGCGTTTGGAGAGGGGAACCTGATAGTCCAAC
>NZ_DCEN01000049.1:41431-69002 GCF_002316955.1 Proteiniphilum sp. UBA1028 | reverse complement strand
ATTTAACACTCAACAGGGAAACGCTTCTCAAAAAGATGAAACCCAAAACAAGGTACAACATAGGTTTGTCCCATCGAAGAGGAGTAATCGTTAAAGCAATGGGACTGGAGGGAATCGATGTCTGGTATGAGCTCTATAAAGAAACTGCTGCCAGAAACCACATTCTTCTCAACGACCTGAAATATTTTGAGGCAGTGCTGACAGCCCGGGCCGACGAGACCCGCTCGCCGGCCGATGTAAGCCTGTTGATTGCGGAAAAAGAGGGTAAACCTCTGGCAGCCATGTTTCTGGTAATCACGAAACACAGAGCCTCCTACCTTTACGGAGCATCCTCTTCCGGACAACGAAACTTAATGGCAACCTACGCGCTACAATGGGAAGCCATCTGCCGGTCGAAAGCGGCAGGATGTACCGAATATGACATGTTCGGCATTTCTCCCTCGCCCGATCCCCACCATCCGTTGTACGGTCTGTATAAGTTCAAATCGGGTTTCGGAGGCGAAATATTCCATAGCCTCGGTTGTTGGGATTATCCGCTACAAAAAGAATTATACACCCTGTTCCGCGCATCGGAACTAAACAGTCAGGGATATCATTTAAGTTAAATATTGTATGAAAATTGACAGAATCACCCGCATAGACGAGAGCGTAGTATCTGATTTCAGGAGACTCATGCCCCAGCTAACGGGGAAAGAGACATATCCTTCGTTTGAGGAGTTGGAACAGGTAATCCGGTCGGAAGACACCTGTCTTCTTGTCGCCACCGAAAATGAGGACGTAATCGGCACACTCACACTTGTTTTTTACCACATTCCTACGGGGCCGAAGGCATATATTGAAGATGTGGTTGTTGACAAAGACGCCCGTGGAAAAGGGGTGGGAAAAGCACTGATCTCTTACGCCATCCAACTGGCCCGCAAAAAAAGAGCCCTAAAGATCGATCTCACCTCCCACCCGGCCCGGATAGCAGCCAACAAGCTATACCGGAAAATGGGATTCACTCAAAGGGAATCAAACGTGTATCGACTTAGCCTACAGGAAACAGACTAACAAGCCACTAAGGGATCCTGTAGACGATGCTGTTAATATTCATTCCTGCACCCACCGAAGCCAGCACAATGTTGTCGCCGCTCTTCAGGTCATGCCCGTCCATCTTTCTGCGGGTAACCAGATCAAGCAACGTGGGTACGGTGGCAACCGAAGAGTTGCCAAGCCAGGAAATAGTCATCGGCATGATGCTTTCCGGCATATCCTTCATGTTATAAAGCTTAAACAACCGGGACAGAATGGCATCGTCCATCTTTCCGTTTGCCTGATGGATAAGCACCTTGCTGATTTGGTTAATATGCAGCTGCAGCTTGTCGAGACCTGCCTTTATAGCCTTGGGTACATTCTCAAGCGCATACTGATACAGACGGCGCCCATTCATCTTCAGGTAATAATCTTTTTTCTCTGCCAATGCAGGATTATAAGAATACCCCATATGGAGCATATTCACATAATCCAATGCATCGCTGCGTGAGTTGTGTCCCATGATGCCGACGGGCTCATCGCTCTCACGTGCTTCCATAACGGCTGCTCCGGCGCCGTCTGCATAAATCATGCTGTCACGGTCGTGCGGATCCGCTACACGCGACAACACGTCTGCACCCACCACCAATATTTTTTTCGCCTCGCCCGAACGAAGATAGTAATCAGCCTGAATCACGGCCTGGATCCATCCGGGACAACCATACAACACATCATAAGCCACAGCCGAGGGGTTTGCGATACCCAGCTTTTGTTTCAGACGGGCAGCCAATGTTGGCAAGACATCCATGCGTACATTATCCACCTTCGTTTCACCAAAATTGTGTGCAAAAATGATGTAATCGAGTTCTTCCCGCTCCACGCCAGCTGCCTCCAGAGCCCTCTCGGAAGCCACAAGTGCCAGATCAGTCGTCACCTGGTCATCTTCGGCATAACGGCGCTCGGCAATCGTGGTGATCTCTTCAAACTTACGGGTGATCTCCTCGTTGGGGGTTGTCAGTTTTTCTCCCGTCGAATCATAAAACTCATACGTATGAAAATAGTCATTCTTGATCTGCTTTGTAGGCACATAGCTGCCTGTTCCGGTAAAAACGCTATACAATCTTTTCATCTTTTTCATTTACTTATTGGAGTATCACAGAACTGGCGGGGTTACCGAAACCCTGAACAACTGTGATAAGTATGCACTCTCTATTCTGAATATCCTGCTTTAATTTTCCGAATTCAGAGTTTTGAATACAAAGGTAAATAATTTAATTCACTTGATATCCAATTTACCCATCCTGAGGACAAATTTTACCCATCCTGAGGACAAATTGATCTCATTTGGGAATAAAATGGATCTTTTATAGTGCAATGTACGCCTTTTCAGCGTTCACTGCATACCGAAGCCATCACAGGATTCGAAATATCTTCGTAAAGCTCAAGATCAAAATAACGGGCTGCAGCCGTAATATGGTCAAAGACATCGGACGAGATATCCTCATATTGCAGCCAGTTTGTTGTATTTGTAAAGAAATAGAGCTCCAGCGGGAGTCCTTTCGAAGTGGGTTGCAGCTGACGTACCAACATCAGCATTTCCTTGTGGACATGGGGGTGATTGCTTAAATAGTTTTTTATGTAATGACGGTAGACCCCCATGTTAGTCAGGTTCCTACCATTGATAGCCAGCGACTTATCAGCTTTCGATTCTTTATTATAGTCATCAATTTCTTTGCTGCGTGTACGAATGTACTCTGAGATATACTGAATCTTCCCGAGTTTCTCCAGTTCTTCATCGCGGATAAACCGAATGGTCGACTGCTTCACAAACACAGCCCGCTTGAGTCTCCTTCCACCTGCATCCTGCATACCCCGCCAGTTCTGAAATGAATCCGACACTAGTGTATAGGGGGGAATGGTCGTGATGGTCTTGTCGAAATTACGAATCTTCACGGTGGAAAGTGTAATCTGGATCACGTCTCCATCGGCACCATACTTGGGCATCGTAATCCAGTCTCCAATCCGTACCATATCATTTGCCGACACCTGCAGGCTGGCTACGAAGCCCAATATGGTGTCTTTAAATATGAGCATCAGGATGGCAGAAGCGGCTCCAAGCCCTGTGATGATGACAGTAGGATTCTGTCCTGTAAGGATTGAAAAAAGGACGACGAAGCCGATGATATTCAAAATAATTTTCACGACCTGTACATAGCTGTCAATGGGTTTATCCATCAGGTTCGGCTTCATCCGGAAGGTGTCGGCTGAAGCATTGATAACCGACATGATAAGCCATATAACATAAAATATCAGGTAGATGTCGGCCAATTTATCCACAAAAACCATTGTCTTCGGAAATTGATCAAAAATAATGGGTATGGCTCCCTTTACCAGACTGAATGGAACGATCATGGCAAGAAAATGGGGAAATTTCCTGACAGACAGGTTTTTCAATATTTCCGCACGGGATAGCTTTGCCGAGCGGTTTAGGATGGCCTGCAAAATAACCCGTGTGAGGTACTGAACCACAAACACAAGTACGACAACGACAAAGATCAAAAAAATCAGGTTGATATACTTTACCCAGTTATCGGAAATACCAAGATTTTTGAGAAATTGTATTGACCAGTCGCTGATTGCATTGGTGGAGCGGGAAATCTGTTCTATTTTTTCTTCGTTCATAGAAAGGATGATCTTTAAGTTTTGGTCGTTAATATTACAAAGATAAAATTATTAACGCTTTTTCCCAAACCTGCTTTTTTTAATTCCATTTTTCTCTGGATTCACAGATTCATTGTATATTTGTAGGAAATCTGCATGCAGCTGACAGAGCGTTCGACAATTATCTGAAGCAAGATGCACAAAGGAGAAAATCAATTAACTGCAAAATAAAAAGACACTTATGGGAAAAGTACTTATCATTGGTGCCGGAGGTGTGGGAACAGTAGTTGCCAACAAGGTAGCACAGAACAACCGGATATTTACGGATATCATGCTGGCCAGCCGCACAAAAAGCAAATGTGATGCCATTGCAGAAGACGTAAAACGGCGCACAGGGGTCACCATTCATACAGCGAGGGTAGATGCCGACAACGTGCCGGAACTGGTGTCACTCTTCCACAAATTCAAGCCGGAGATCGTGATCAATGTGGCTTTGCCCTATCAGGATCTCACCATCATGGAGGCCTGCCTGGAGGCGGGGGTGAACTACCTCGATACGGCCAACTACGAGCCGAAAGACGAAGCCAAATTTGAATACAAATGGCAATGGGCTTACCGCGAAAGATTTGAGAAAGCTGGCCTTACAGCCATTCTGGGCTGTGGCTTCGACCCGGGTGTAACCAGCATCTTCACAGCCTATGCTGCCAAACATCATTTCGACGAAATACACTATCTCGATATTGTGGACTGCAACGCAGGAGATCATGGCAAGGCATTTGCCACCAACTTCAATCCCGAAATCAACATTCGCGAAGTAACCCAAAAAGGAAAGTACTGGGAAAACGGAGAATGGGTGACAACAGAACCCCATGAAATCCACAAACCCCTCACCTACCCTGAGATCGGACCAAAAGATTCCTATGTGATCTATCACGAGGAGCTGGAGTCGCTGGTAAAAAACTTCCCCACCCTGAAGCGTGCCCGCTTCTGGATGACCTTCGGACAGGAATACCTCACCCACTTACGGGTAATCCAAAACATCGGCATGGCACGCATCGATGAAGTAGAATACAACGGGCAGAAGATCGTCCCCATACAATTTCTGAAAGCAGTGCTTCCCGATCCGGGTGAGCTGGGAGAAAACTATACCGGACAGACTTCTATCGGCTGCCGCATCCGTGGAATGAAAGATGGAAAAGAACGTACTTATTACATCTATAACAACTGCAGTCACGAGGAAGCCTACAAAGAAACCGGCGCCCAGGGAGTGAGCTACACGACCGGCGTTCCGGCCACCATCGGTGCCATGATGTTTTTGAAAGGCCTTTGGAAAAAACCGGGTGTTTATAACGTGGAGGAATTCAATCCCGATCCGTTTATGGAACAGCTTAACAAGCAAGGATTACCCTGGCACGAACTGTTCGACGTAGATCTGGAAGTCTGATCCTTTTTTAGATTTTTGTCACACGAGACAGGGCTTTCACATTCAGAAAAAACATTACAAAACAGACAGACTCATGCATCCCAAAAGCTTGGTAAATATTGATGATTATAGCCGGGACGATATTTTTCGGATCCTCGAAAGTGCGTCCAGATTTAAACAACAACCCGATCGTGATCTGTTACAAGGAAAGGTGTGTGCCACGCTTTTCTTTGAACCCTCCACACGCACACGCCTCAGCTTTGAAACCGCTGTCAACAGGCTCAGGGGACGCATCATTGGCTTCTCCGATGCAGCTACCAGCAGCTCCACCAAGGGGGAGTCGCTGAAAGATACCATCATGATGGTCGGCAATTATGCCGACCTGATCATCATGCGGCACCACCTCGAAGGCTCGGCACGCTATGCCTCGGAAATATCCCCCATTCCGGTTGTCAACGCCGGTGACGGATCCAATCAGCATCCCACACAAACGATGCTCGACCTGTTCACCATCTACGAGACACAGGGTACATTGGAAAACCTCACGGTAACCATCGTGGGTGACCTGAAATATGGACGTGCCGTGCATTCACTCATCCAGGGGCTATCGCATTTCTCTCCCACTTTTAACTTCGTTGCGCCCGAGGAGTTGCACATCCCCGACAAATACAAAGTATTCTGTGACCAAAAGCAAATTGCGTACAACGAGTTTACCGACTTTTCTCCCGAGTCAATCAACAGCGCCGACATACTGTACATGACCCGTGTACAGAAAGAACGCTTTACGGACCTGATGGAGTATGAGAAAGTAAAGAACGTGTACGTGCTGCATAACGATATGCTGGATGATTCGAAGGAAAACCTGCGGGTACTGCATCCGCTTCCCCGGGTGAAGGAGATCAGTCAGGATGTGGACGACAATCCCAAAGCCTACTATTTCCAACAGGCCAAAAATGGAATGTATACCCGCCAGGCTGTCATCTGTGACTTGATGGATATTGAGGTGAAATAACGTAACACGGAATTATGATGAGAAAAGAATTACAGGTTGCTGCACTCGAAAACGGAACAGCCATCGATCACATCCCTACCGACGCGGTTTTCAAAGTGGTCTCACTGCTTCAGCTACAGAAGCTGGATAATCGCATCACGATAGGCAACAACCTCAACAGCAACAAAATTGGCAAGAAGGGACTGATTAAAGTTTCCGATAAATTTTTCCGGGAAGATGAGATCAATCGCATCGCACTTATTGCTCCTAACGTGAACCTGAATATCATCCGCAACTTCGATGTCGTGGAAAAGAAAAAGGTTGTGCTTCCCGATGAGATCATCGAGATCGTGAAATGCAACAATCCGAAATGTATCACAAACAACGAACCGATGAAAACCCGGTTTCATGTGATAGACAAGGAAAAGGTAGAACTTCAGTGCCATTACTGTGAACTAAAGGTTCGGAAAGAGGAAATTGAACTGATTTAAGTTTGAACGTGTATACGTTTGTAGATATGAACGTTTAAACATGCAAACAAAACGCCGGAAGGTGGATATCGGCTGTCAAGAAATATGAAACAGGACTGGAAACCGGGTACAATGATTTACCCCCTGCCTGCAGCACTGATAAGCTGCGGCAGCAATCCCGACGAACATAATATCATTACCGTGAGCTGGGTGGGCACCATCTGCTCCGATCCGCCCATGTGCTACATCTCCGTGAGGCCGTCACGCCACTCCTATGAAATCATCAAGCGTGCAGGCGAGTACGTGATCAACCTCACGACGGAGGCCCTGGCACGGGCTACCGATTGGTGTGGCGTCCGCTCCGGGAGAGATTACAACAAGTTCGCGGAAATGGGCCTGACGGTTGGCAAGGCTTCCGTTGTAGGGGCGCCACTCATCGAAGAGAGTCCGGTCTGCATTGAGTGCCGCGTCAAAGAGATCATGCGGCTGGGGTCACACGACATGTTCATCTCAGAGGTGGTCAACGTGAAGGCTGACGATCAGTATCTCGACCCCGCTACCGGACGCTTCGACATGCAAAAAGCCGGATTGCTGGCCTACTCCCACGGCCATTATTACGGTCTGGGAAAAAGAATCGGCAAGTTTGGCTGGAGCGTACAGAGAAAGAAGAAAAAGAAAAAATAACAACAGACTGGGTATGTCAACCCAGCCCATATACACACATTTACATCATGCCTGTCAATTTACCCGACAAACTGCCTGCAATTGAAATGCTGAAAAAAGAGAATATCTTCGTGATGGACGACTTCCGCGCCTCCACACAAGACATTCGTCCTTTAAAAATACTGATCCTCAACCTCATGCCTCTCAAGATCACCACGGAGACTGATCTTATACGACTGCTTTCCAACTCTCCGCTTCAGGTCGAAGTTGAGTTTCTGGGGTTGTCCACACACACTCCCAAAAATACGCCTATAGAACATCTGATGTCGTTTTACACCAAATTTTCCAGGATAAGAAACACCTACTACGACGGAATGATTATTACCGGAGCGCCGGTTGAGATGCTCCCCTTCGAGGAGGTAAAGTACTGGAACGAGCTTACGCATATTCTGGACTGGGCCCGCACGCATGTCACCTCCACCTTTTATATATGCTGGGCAGCGCAGGCAGCATTGTATCACTTCTACGGCATCAACAAATACCCGTTAGAGAAAAAGCTGTTCGGCGTTTTCAAACACACGATTAATGACCCTTCTTTTTCTCTGTTCCGTGGATTCGACGATGAGTTTTATGCTCCTCACAGCCGTCACACAACCATTCTTTCCGAAGAGGTGAGGCAACAGCCGGGACTAACAATCCTATCCGAATCAGACCAGGCGGGTCTCTATATTGCCTGTTCCCGTGGCGGAAGGGAGTTCTATGTAACCGGCCATTCTGAATATTCGCCTCTGACTCTGCATAACGAGTACGTGCGGGATATGGAAAAAGGGATGGACTCTGTATCAATCCCTCTAAATTACTACAGAGACAACGATCCAAGGCAACCGCCCCTTGTCCAGTGGCGCTCGCACGCCAACCTGCTATACATTAACTGGTTGAACTACTTCGTATATCAGGCAACACCTTTCAACATACGTGAAATTAAACAACTGGGAGAGTTGTAATACCCCGCTATTCAACCGGTTTTACTTTGGCATAACCCGCTATTTCCCACATATAGGCGGCTATCAGTTCACCATTATTGAGCGCTGTCGCATTCATCTTGTTTATTTCATTGATCAACGCTTCTGCTTTCTCTGGATTTGCCTCCTGCACAACAATAGCCGAGTTATAGCCGGGCCATACGGCAGTATTTTGCCGTGGTGCGCCCCACCGGCTCCTGGCTGTCACCTGCTCTATTACCTGATAGTCCGCACACTCCACTTCATCGAGCAAAAACGAGAGGCTTTCAAGCATACTTACGTTACATGTGATATAGATAAACTTCATTTTTTAAAATTATAATTGTTGTTGATAGCATCTATAGTGATTTATTCTCCCTTTTCCCTCCTGTTTTATCCGTTCTGCCGGTTTTCTTTCCCAGCCGCACCGAGGCACGATCAATGATGAGCGTACGGTGATAAAGCGCCGTATACATGGTGGGCACCAGTATCAGGGTCGTTAGTAGCGAAACCAACAGCCCTCCGATAATCGTGATACCGAGCGGGGCATACATCTCTTTCCCCATTCCTGTGCTAAGTGCCATGGGCAACATACCCAGAATGGTGGTAAGCGAGGTCATCAACACGGGGCGCAAACGAGAACGGCCCGCTTCCATCACGGCGTCACGAAGAGAATGGTTCCGTTTACGCAACATATTGGTATAATCGACCAGCACAATTCCGTTATTCACCACAATCCCTACCAGCATGATCAATCCGATAAAGGTGACAACGCTCAACGTGATATTGGTAATAAAGAATGCCAGAATAACCCCCACAAGGGTAAAAGGAATGGCAAAAAGAATGATAAACGGGTCTTTAAACGATTCAAACTGCGCCGCCATCACCATATATACCAAGGCTATACCCAAAAAGAAAATAAGATAGAGAGATTGGAATGATGAGGACTGGTCATCCACCTGTCCCCCAATTTCCACGGTTACTCCCTCGGGAACGGCGGTTTCATCGATCATCCGTTGAGCCAGTTGGGTGGCATCGCCCAAAGAAATATCGTTCAAATTGGCAACAGCCTTTACATATCGCTGTTGCGACAGACGCTGTATCTCAATAGGGCCTGTCTCTTCCACGATATCGGCTACCGATGAGAGGGGGATCTGCTGCCCCAGCAGATTCGTGATTTGCATTTCACGAAGCTTCGACACTTCGTCCCTGTATTCCGGAGCATATTGTATCACAACACCGTAGTCGTTCCCCTCTTCCGTAAAGTCGCCCGACTCCGTTCCGTACAGGTTCTGCCGTATCTGCATTCCCACCATGGCAACATTCAAAGCCATCTGCGATGCTTTTTCCTTGTCGACCTGTATCTGTACCTCCAGCTTACCGGGATCGACGGTGGTTGTGACATCGGTAAACGCTTTTTCGGCGTTCATTTTTGTCTCAAAATCGAGAGCCACGGCTTTTATCTGATCCAGATCATTCCCGGATACAATAATTTCAATGGGTTTTTTATTTCCCGTTACGGCTGTTGCCAGCGCACTTCCTCCCTGTATGCTTACCTCCTCTATTTGAGGGATCTCCTCCACCCTCTTGCGTATAGATTCGGCTACTTCGGCAGCAGAGCGGCTCCGTTGTTCAACCGGCACAAGGTGACAAAGTACCGTCCCTACATTTTTCCCCTCTTTAAAGCCTACGGTCGTGAGTGCGCCGTCGCGTGTCTGTCCGGAGATGGAGGCGATGGCGCCCTCTGCCATTTCGGGTATCTCCTCGAGCATGATCTTCAATATCTGCTGTCCCACACTGTCTGTCTGGTTTGCGGCCGTTCCCACCTCTGTTTCAAACACCACAGAGACTGTTCCTGCATCAAAATCGGGTATATAGTCGGTACCTATTTGTTTACCCAACCACATGGTTAATGCAAAAAAGAGCAGTGCCACCGTCAGTGTTATTCCCTTATGAAATACCGCCCAGCCCAAAATATTTTTGTAGCCGTTTTCAATGCTGTTGAATACCTTCTCACTGGCAATATAGAGTCTTGAGCGACGCTGCTCCTCTTTATTCCGGGGAGCTCTCTTCAGTAGTTTCGACGAGAGCATGGGTGTGAGCGTAAGGGCTGTGAAGAGCGACATCGTCATACACACGACCGTAAGTATGGCAAGCTGCTTGAACATAATCCCCACAATGCCTCCCATAAAAAGGAGCGGAAGAAACACCACCAGCGTTGTCGCCGTGGAGGCTGCAATAGCCATCCCCATTTCCGATGTCCCAAAGATTGCCGCCTGTTTGGGATCAGCTCCCTTTTCGATATGCTGCGTGATATTCTCGAGCACCACGATCGCATTATCCACCACCATCCCTATGGCAATGACAAGCGACATCAGCGAAAATATATTGATGGTATAATCCATGATATACATCGCTATAAACGCAGAAATAAGGGATACCGGCATGGTGATGAAAACAATGAAGCTCGATTTCCACTCCCGTAAAAACATCAAAACAACCAACGTAACAAAAACAAGCGCATACCAGATGGAAGAAGTGAGATTATTGACGGAACTGGTAACAATTTCCTCCGAGCTAAGCACCTCATTCACCTGAATATCTGCAGGCAGCTGCTTCTTAAGCGCCTCCATCTTTGTACGGACGGCCTCTACCACCTCCACGGTATTCGCCCCCGACTGCTTCTGGACCATCAATGCCACTCCCTCGCCGATATGATTGCGGGCAAATGACTCCTTCTCCTTAAATGTATCCTCTACGCGGGCCACATCTTTCAGCCGGACAACCTGGCCGTTGAAAGCTTTCAACACCGTATTGCCTATTTCATCGACCGATTCGAACTTCCCCGGCACACGCACAGAAAAATCGTAAACACCCTGGTTGATATTTCCTGCGGGAATATTGATATTATTGGCTTTGAGCATCGTTGACATTTGCGATGTGGACAGCCCGTATGCCTTCATCTGCTGCGGGTTAATGATCACCTTTATTTCGCGTTCCGGCTGTCCCAGATAAAGCACTGTCCCCACCCCATCAACCTTGCGTAGGGCAGAGGCGATCTCCTCCTCCACAATGTGTTCAATACCGCTGTAATGAGCATCGGCATTGATCGCATATGCCAGGACCGGCATCATCGAGGAGTTGATCTTGTAGATAATCGGCTGCTGTGCAGCTGCCGGCAGCCGGCTCTTTCCAAGTTCAATCAGGTCGCGCGCATTATTGGCCGCCGAGGTCACATCACCTCCCCACTCGTAGCTGAGTTGAATAAATGAGACATTCTCTTTGGATGTCGATTTTATCTCCGTCAGGCGTTCGGCTGCAGAGAGCACTGTTTCCATCGGCTTGGTGACTTGTTCTTCCACTTCATTGGCCGAAGCGCCCGGATAAACGGTAATCACCGTGATGGAGGGAAATTCCATTTCCGGCATCAGGTCGAGTGGCAACATCTTAAGAGACACAATCCCC
This sequence comes from Proteiniphilum sp. UBA1028, assembly GCF_002316955.1. Classification (NCBI taxonomy): domain Bacteria; kingdom Pseudomonadati; phylum Bacteroidota; class Bacteroidia; order Bacteroidales; family Dysgonomonadaceae; genus Proteiniphilum; species Proteiniphilum sp. UBA1028. The sequence goes on along the minus strand of NZ_DCEN01000049.1, from coordinate 57,317 downwards.
AACATCAGAATAGCCACAAAGAGCATAGCGGTTGCCACAGGTCTTTTTACACCTATTTCGGGTAATTTCATTTTATGTTATTTATTAGGATGATCTAAAATATAATAGAGGAACTACCTGTTACTTATTCACTATTTCAACAGGTGAGCCTTCGTTCAATTTGTTTTTCCCATCCACAACGACACATTGGCCAGCCTTGATTTCAGGAATACGGATATAATTCTCTTTCGATTCGCCACGAGTGACCCTACAGCGGATGGCCCTGTTCTGGTCGTCGACCAGAAAGAGGTAGTCCTCGCCCGTTCCCTGCTGCCTGTAGAGGGCGTTTATGGGGACAAACACACCGGTTGTCTGCGGCATGGAGATCGAGACCCTGCAGAACATACCCGGTTTCAGTTTTGTCTCCCTGTTGGGAATCGTCAACTCTACCGTGGCAGTACGGTTCACTGGCGACAGAACTGGCGATATATAGTTTACCTGTCCGTATACGGTTTCATCGGGATAAGCATCAAACACCACATCCGCATGCTGTCCGCGACGAATCAAGGCGATCTCTTTTTCGTTTACCTCGATAACTATCTTCAGTGGATTAAGCTGGCGTATGGTAAGGATACCGCTCTGTACCTTCAGATCGGGACTCACCGAGGGCACAAAAGTGTAATTCTCTCCCTCATCGACAGTTACATCGGTCAATATTCCCCCAAAGGGAGCGACAATGGATGTATTCTTTTTCAACATGTTTACTTTGGTTTGCGACGCGTCAAGCTTGGCCTTGATATGATCGAAGTCCATCACGCTTACACTCTCTTTTTCTCTCAGGCGACTCATCCGCTCAAAGTCCTTACGAATCGCCTCCAGCTCAATTTGAGCCTGAATCAGCATTTCGTCCGACATTTCGGCTATCAGTGCTCCTTCGGGAATATAACTACCCCTGGCAAAGTGAATCTTCTCCACCCGTCCCGGGATGGAAGCTCCAAGCTTGGCCTCCCTGTTTGCCTCGGCTGTACCGGTAAAATTCAATACGGGTATATACTCCATCTCTTTCGCACTATAAACAGTCACTCTTGTTGCCGTTTCCGAAGCTGCCGTGGCGTCCCCGCCTCTTTCCGTTGTTTTTGTACTGCATCCGCCCGCTAAGATGGCGAGCAGACAGGCTGTATAAGCAATTCTATTTGTCAGTTGCATCGTTGTAATGTATATTTTTGTTTAAATGGTAAGCATCAATACAGGTAGTTGTAAATCTCACCTGTCGATTTATCCAGCTCCAGTAGTACTGTCTTCATCTCCACAAGTGCGTCGATATGTTCGGAGGAGGCGTTCTCCCACTGCAGTTGAGCCTCAAGGAGCTCAGCCAGCCGGCTCCGCCCCTCCATCAGGTTTTCTTTCGCCATACGCATATTTTCTTCGGCCTGTTTTTTTGAGAGTCCGGTCATCTCTGCTTTTTTCAATGCTTCGGTGTATCGATAACGGTTCTGGCGGATTTGCAGGTCAATCATTTCACGTGCTTCGTTGAGCTCAAGCTCTGCATTCGCCATCTTCAGCTTCGCGGCATGAAGATCATTGCGGCGCTCACCCCAAGTGAAAACCGGTATTGACACCACTATCCCCACGCTCCAATTTCCGCCGAACTCATTCCTCAATCCATGATAGGGATTAGGGTTCATCCAGCCATATCCGCCGGTAAGCATCACGTCGGGCATGAACCTGGAGCGTTCAATATTTCTTTTCGACTCCATAATGGCTGCTTTCTCCTTCAGCATGGCCACCTCCGCCCGGTTATCAGTAGATACCTCTCCCAGGAATGAGACAGGCACGGCAACAGGGAGCTCTTCCATCTTACCGGAGTCGACCTCTATATCTTCCTCTTCCATCCCAATAATCTGTGCCAGTGCCATTTTAGAGAGCGCACACCCATTTTCGGCCTGCAATGTTTTCAGTTTTGCCTCGTTTTGTTTTACCTGGGCTTTCAACACATCGTTGCGTGTAATGACACCCTCGGCATACATATTTTTAAGGTCGGTAACCAGTCTGTCGAGCAGCGCTTCGTAAGCATTTGCCAGCTTCAACTTCTCCTGCAGCGATACCACACGCCAGAAGGCTTCGTCGGTTTTGGCTACCACCTCCGCCCGGGTAAGTAGCTCCTTTTCTTTTGCAATATTTTCGGCTCGCCTGGCAATATGGTTGGCTTCGGTAATTTTAAAACCGGTAAAAAGCGGCTGTGTAAGGGTAAAACGGGCATAGTAGCTGTTCTTATGGTCCAAAACAAGCTTGTCGGCCGGCAGCATTGCATAGTTCCTGAAGATGGGATTACCCGCCTGGTCGACCACCGGCTGTCCTGTTTCGGGATTGACAACAAGCGTATTCATGGCTGTGCCGGGGTCCTTTAATGCTTCGGGATTGAACTTACCCGTCGCGGGATCAATCGTGTTGAACGGCACAACCGGAAGCAACAGGTCGTTTTCCAACGGCTGAATAGCCTTGCCGGTACGTAACCAGGCGCCGCCGAAGTTTATCTTGGGCAGGAAGTTTGTTTGCGCCGACTTTCTGGCATATGCGGCCGACTGCATATCGTTTTGTGCGATGCGAATCTCCCTGTTCTGCTCAAGCGCCTTCGTACGACACTCGCTAAGCGTTAGTTTTTGCTGTGCATGTAGAGAGGGAGCAAATAGGATAAGCAATGCCGACAAACAGGCAAATTGCTGTTTGCACAGATCTATTATTCTCATTTTCATCTGTTTTCGCTGTTATTTTCTTTTTACATTTACGGCTGCAAAATTACAACAGAACAACTGTCGTTGATTAAAGAAAAAGGCTGAGGGGTAATAATTGAATTCTAAACCAACAATAACGCATACTGAAGCATCATGAAAAAAAATGGCACTTTTGAACAAGTTTAAAGGGTATATGAGGTCGAATTCCAAATCTATCAAAAAGAAAATAAGCCTCTGAAAATTCGATGTCAAGCATTGTTCTCCAAGAGCAGCACAAATAACGAGAGGGTAAAATCACATTGTGACATACCCTCAAGATGCTTTCGAAGGTGTGGAGAGGGAATGGGGAATCAGGGCTTCCAAAAGATGTATGAGAGAAGGGAAAAGGGAAATGACAGGGAAGAGCAAAGTAATCAGGTGGCGTTGTCCATATACCAGTTTTTAAAATCCCGGTTTCGTGCCCGGCTTACGATGATCCGTTCGGGCGTCTCCACCAAAAGATTTACTGCCAGCTTTCCCCCGAACCAAACCGACAGATCGACTATGGCGCAATGCGACACGATGTATTGCCTGTTGGCACGAAAGAATTGTACAGGGTTCAACCAGCTCATCAATTCATCGAGCGAGTTGTCCAGAGTGAATGTCTTTCGGTTAAAACAAACAATTCTTGTTATTTTATATTCGGTATAGATATAAGCAATCTCATCCACCGACAGGGGAATAAGCTTGTCTTTATAAGGGATAAGGAAATGTCTCTTATAGAGTCTTTTCTCTTCGCGCATTGATTGTACGATCTGCGAAACGAGCTCTGTGTTATTCTGCTTGTTAGAGGTCAATAAAGTGAGTTTTTTCAACGCCTTCTCAAGATTCTGCCTGCTGATTGGTTTCAGCAGATAGTCGATGCTGTTCACCTCGAATGCCTTTAACGCGTACTCATCATATGCGGTGGTAAAAATAACGGGACTGAGAATCTCAACCTTGTCGAAAACCGAAAAGACATCGCCATCGGCCAGATGTATATCCATAAAAACGACATCGGGAGAAGCATTTGTCGAAAACCACTCCACGGACTCCTCCACACTTTGTAGTACGACCAGAATTTCCGCACTTTCATCCACCGTCTGTATCATCCGCTCCAGGTTTCGGGCGGCAACAAACTCATCTTCCACTATTACTACTCTCATCCGTTCATTATTATTTTTACAACCATCTCAGTAAAACGAGCATGGATCACGATCAGCGTTGGCTAAAATCATTCCTATACGACGATATGATTAAAAAAAACAAGCTCCATGCGATTATCATACCGAAAATATATCTTTTATTTGTGTTGACAGAGTCCTACATCTTTTATAAGCGGGACTTCAACGGAGAACATACCGCCGGCAGAACATACTGTGATCTCTTTTCCGAACATCAGCCTGTATAGTTCGTTCAGATTTGACAGGCCCAACCCGTTACTCACCCTCTCCCCTGTTTTTATCTGGAGATTATTTTCCACGCGGACCTTATCGTCCGGCAAGGTTTCAATCACAATACGAAGGGGGTTTTTCCTGCTTACCACATTATGCTTAATGGCGTTTTCAATAAGCAGCTGCAGTCCTGATGGAATCATATAATAGTTTTTTTTCTCATTATCAATATGTATCTGAACATCCAATCCATCATCATACCTGATCTTCATCAGATAAATATACGACTCTGCAAACTCCAATTCATCCGATAATCTGGCTATCTCCCTGTTCTGCATCGTATAACGGAACACGCGGGATAGTTGCTCCACATAATCCCTGGCACGCTGATCATCATATCCGATTAACCCGTTCAGTGTATTCAGTGAATTGAACAGAAAATGGGGATCAGCCTGGTTCTTAAGCGCACTATATCGATTTTGTAGATTCTCGAAAACAAGGTGCTGATTTTCGGTCACCCTCTTTTGATTCTGATTGATAAAATAGATCAACAACGTGAAGAGAAAAGAGATGATCAGGATAATCAGGTCTTTCACGTAGTGCAGTGTGGAATAGGCTCCGGTCGATACTTGATCGCGAAACCACCACCACTGCATCTTAGAAAAAAGGGGGCTCAGAAAGATGATCACCACGAACAGGCTTGACAAGAGTAGCCACATCTTATGGGGACGGTGCAGAAAATGGGTTACCGCCCAAAACTGAACCCGAAAAAGGAAGTAGAAAAACAGCGTATTGATCAACAGAGTCACAATAGATTCCGGAGTGATAATATCCACCATCTGCAGCCCGCTTTTTTTATCCAGCGATATGGCATAATACATCGACGAAGACAGCATGACAAAGGCCAGGATAAAACTGATGATGATCGATGCTCTGATCGCCGTCTTCTTATCATAACTAAGGATAAAAAATCGTTCTCTTCGTAATTTCATTTTTCAGTTGCCATTTCTCTTATAACAGACTAACAAATATACCCTTTTCTATCAAACAATAAAGCATATGTGGCTGATACTTCACTCAAGGACAGACTTACAGAGAGAGAAAAGAACCGATGAGCATCCGTTGTCAGATGGATGCTCATCGGGATAAAAAAAGGGCATTTGTTCGAGGAGATTGTCTCAATCAGAGCCCTAACAAACTCCGGCCCCTCTCATGTCGTTACACATCTATCTTCCATGCCGGGTATCGAATAAGGTTCAATTTGCGGCTTCTACAGCCCGATCTTGAGACAATCTCTTTGGGTGTGTTCTGCTTTTTGTCAGAAACGAAATCCTATTCCCACGTGTACAGTCTGGGTACGCATTTTGGCATCGTCCGAGCCGCTGATTGCATCCTTCAAACCGACCAACTCATCCGACTGATTAATCAGTCCGACTTGATATCCGGCGTTTACCTGGAAACCATTGTTAAACTCGTACCCCAACAATAGTCCAAGCCCAAAATCCCAACGTTTCATAGCTGTCTTTCCGGCTATTTCTTTATACAGGTCTATGTCGAGATCATCGAGGCTTGCATCAAAACCCAATCCCACAAACGGACCAATTCCACCGTAAAACAATCCGTTATATGCTTTATACTGGCCCAAAGCATATATGGGCAGCTGCACTCCCCATTGTTTAAATATATCATCTTTTGGACCCATTTCTATTTTAGCATTTCTATAGAAAAACGACAGCTCCGGCTGAAGGGCAAAATTCTCATGCATTTCGATTCTCATGAACCCTCCTAAATTTGGCCCCACCTTCATTTTGGTCGACAGCTGATCGAAATCGCTCAGCAAAAAGTTCGACATGTTCAATTCACCTTTCACACCCCAATATACCGGTGTCTGTGCATTTACACTTGTTATCCCTATGGCAACAAGAGCAATTAAACTTACTAAAATTGTTTTTTTCCTCATTTTCCTACTATTTAAATTATCGTATAAGTACTTTTCTATTCTTCATTACAAGCTTGACAACACAAAAATAGCAGGTGAAACCATGCCGGAGATTCAAAAAAATATCCAAACGAAAAATTAGAGACTTGAAGTGTGAAAAAAAAGCACTGAAACGATATTCAATCTCAACACAAAATGAAAAAATAAGGACGAGGCAGCCCTCCCCCCGTTGTCAATTTTATTCGCCCATCCTGGCAAACTTCAAGCAGACCGGCCTGCTCAGCACAATTGGCTGATGTATATCAGTCAGCAGTCCCGTCTCCGCATCAACTGAGAAAACCTGAATCCGGTCATCATCCCGGCCCGCTACCAGCAAAAACTTCCCGTTGGGGGTAATTACAAAATTACGCGGATGTTTCACCGTAGGTTGGTATCCCACCCTCGTAAGGGTACCTTCCTCAGGGTCAATTGCAAAGATGGCTACGCCATCGGCTCGTAGCCGATTCGATGCATAGAGGAAATGGCCATTGGGCGACACATGGATGTCGGCACTGCCACGGGCACCTACCGTATCGGCTGCGATGACCTGCTTCTGTGTCAATTCGCCGAAAGAATAATCAAATACAATCACCTCGCCCGACAACTCTCCCAGTACATACAGATATCTGCCTCCCTCCGGATGAAAATCGAAATGACGCGGACCGGTACCGGAGGGCATATTAAATTCCCTTAGACTGTTCTTCTGCACCAATGGTTGTCCATCAAAAGGGGTATCACACACCGTGAAACGATACAACTTGTCGGTGCCGAGATCCGACGCAAACAAAAACCGCCCATCGGGTGAATACATCACACTATGCAAGTGAGGGCTTTTCTGTCTGATGCTGTCGGGGCCACTTCCTTCAAATTGAATCACTGAGGTCGCAGGGGTAAGACTGCCATCTTTGTTTACCTGAAAGGAGGTGATGCTACCATCTCCATAATTGGCTGTGTGCACCTCTTTCCCCTCAGGATGCATGGCAATATAACAGGGGCCGCTGCCAAGGGTCATACTTGTATTGACCGAAGTGAGGATTCCATGGTGTTTATCGAACGAAAAAGCATGGGCCGCACTGTTGCCACTGTCATTTTCGCCCACGGTATATACAAACTTTTCATCGGGACTCAGCGTGAGATACGATGGGTTCGCCACCTCAGCCATGGTCACGAAATCCGATTTTCCGGTAATGGTATTAAAGCGGTACACATACACCCCCTTGCTGCCCTTTTCGGAAGTATAGGTCCCGGCAAGCAAAAAAAGATCCCCTTCTTCACCTTTCACAGCAGCTACCCCCGCCGCATCAGTTGTTGCTCCAGGAACACCGTGGAGATGTTTTCCCGTATAGGGACAGGACAGTAACAACGCTGTGGTCAGACTCGCCATGGCTATTTTTTGATACATAGAACATCAGTTACAGTTTTTGCCTCTAAATTAGATCAATTTTCCGAAACGACTCCTCATATTGCTGAAAATATTCTCTCTGCATAATTATTGAAAAATAATTAATGGGAATTTGCATTTAAAGTTGCGAATATGGCGCAGTCTGCGTACTTTTGTATCGTTAAACAGAGACCTATATAGTTATAAAATTAAAATTATGTTATCCAAAATATTATCAATTACAGGACGCCCCGGCTTATACAAACTTATCTCTACCAGCAAAAATCTGAATATTGTAGAATCGCTTGCCGATGGAAAAAGATTGCCCGTATATGCACAGGACAAAGTCGTTGCCCTGAGTGATGTCTCCATTTACACGAACGACGGAGATACTCCGTTGCGGGAGGTTTTGAAAAAAATAAACGAAAAAGAAGGTGGCGGAAAAATTGCCATCGGAGCCAAATCATCGGGTAAAGAACTTCTTGCCTATCTGGAAGAGGTGCTGCCCGATTACAGCCGGGAGAGTGTTTATGCATCGGATGTAAAAAAGATGATCGCCTGGTACAACATCCTCGTGGAACACGGGATCGATCTCGAAGAAGAAAAAGAAGAAAATCCCGACAAAAAAGAAGATAACACAGAAAAGAGCGACGGAAATTGAATGTCAAAGATTTGATTACACGTGCGGGAGCCGGGATCATCTATATATTGCTGATCCTGCTGGGTGTGTTGGGGGGACGCTTTACTTTCCTGGCAGTGTTCGGCGCCATACTCGCTACCGGGCTGTTTGAATTCTACAGGATGGTGGAAAAAGACACCTACCATGCCATCAGCAAGATATTCAACATCTTGATGGGAGTTCTTATTTTCTTGTCTGTTTTTCTCTACATTGAAGGAATTTCCACTTATGCCCTTCCCGCCGCCATCCTTGTTTATCTGTTGATTTTGATTGCTTCTTCCGTCTTCATTCGCAGGCACGACATTTTTCACGGAATCATCTATTCGGTATTCGGACAGATCTATATCACCATGCCACTGAGTTTCCTGATGCTTATCTCTTACTCTTACCAGAACAATCTCGCTGGTGAAGGATATGCGTGGGTGCCTGTTCTCGCACTGTTTGTCTTTATCTGGGTAAACGATACAGCTGCCTATTTTATCGGGTCACTCATCGGCAAACACAAACTTATTGAACATATTTCGCCAAAGAAGTCGGTAGAAGGATTCGCTGCAGGCATTCTCTTCACCCTGCTTGCGTCCTTGATCTTTGCCAGGCTCTACCCTGAGTTTTCAACCGCTTTCTGGATGGGGTATGGCGTCGTCGTCGCCTTGTTCGGCACCCTGGGCGATCTGTTTGAGTCGCTCATTAAGCGTACCTGCGCCGTGAAAGACGCAGGGCACCTGATCCCCGGTCACGGAGGCATTCTCGACCGTATCGACAGTCTTCTTGTCGCTGTGCCGGCTGCTTATCTCTATCTGATTCTTTTTCTATCCTTCTGACCATTTTCTCCATTTTCTACGAACAAAACGCGAACAATATGTGTTCAAATGATGAGGAAAGACTATGATTGTAAACACCTGTCGTCATGTACAAAAAACTAATTGGAACCAACGCCGGCATCATCTGGAACTTACTGAATAACAACCAGAAATGGAATATTATTCAGCTAAAGGAAGCCTCCGGTTTGTCAGAAAAAGAAATTTATACGGCAATAGGATGGCTTGCCAGAGAAAACAAGGTGGAAATTGAAAAGTCGCCGGGTGGTATTGAGGATTATTATCTGGTGATAGGATATTATTTTTGATCCCTTTTGTTTGACTTGATAAAAAAATAAAGTCCGAAAAAGAAATTCCGGACTTTTATTGTTTGACCTTTCGCCTTACATCACGCCTTTTTCCCGAAGATGTTGCTGCCACTTCCAAGCCGAGGCCATGGTATCCTCAATGGTCTCCCTTGCTTTCCATCCCAACACGTTGTTCGCTTTGTCGGGCTGAGCCCATATTTGTTCGATATCTCCTTCACGGCGGCCCACAATCTTATAGTTCAGCGGCTTCCCCGACACTTTCTCAAAGACATGGATCAGTTCCAGCACCGAGACACCGTTGCCTGTTCCCAAATTGAACACCTCGACTTTCTCTTCCGATTTGTCTTCAAGCATCCGCTCAATGGCCACCACATGTGCTTTTGCAAGGTCTACCACGTTGATAAAATCGCGGATACAGGATCCATCGGGTGTATTGTAATCATCACCAAACACACTTAGTTGTTGCCTGATGCCTATGCCTGTCTGTGTAATATAGGGCACCAGATTCTGGGGAACACCCAGGGGTAGCTCGCCAATCTCGGCCGAAGGATGTGCCCCGATAGGATTAAAATAGCGAAGGATAATGCTCTTTATGGGTGCACCGGAATGAACAAAATCCTGTATGATCTCTTCGTTGATCTGTTTTGTATTGCCATAGGGAGAAGCTGCCGGCTTGATCGGTGCATTCTCGTCGATAGGGTTTGTATCGGGCTCCCCGTAGACGGTGCACGAGGAGGAAAAAACAATGCCCTTTACGTTATATTCCGGCATCAGTTCCAACAAATTAACCAGGGATACAAGATTATTGCGGTAGTAGAGCAGCGGCTTTTGCACCGATTCACCAACAGCTTTGCTGGCGGCAAAATGAATGATACCGTCGAAGCGATACTTCTTAAACAACGCTTTCATTGCGTCAAAATCAGTACAATCCAATTTATCGAAAACGGGACGTTTCCCGGTGATACGCGTGATGCCCTCCAGCACATCGGCATTGGAGTTAGACAGATTATCCACAATAACCACCTCGTAGCCTGCCTGCTGCAGCTCCACTACCGTATGAGAACCAATATATCCGGTTCCGCCTGTAACCAAAATTTTCTTTGTCATTTTTTTTTTGTCTTTTCGTCTTTTGCACAAAATTACGAAATAAAAAAGAAACTCGTTCTATCTTTATTCCACAAAATAGGCCGGAAACAAAGAAACCACACAGGATGCAATCATTTATAAATAAAACGCTGACCCATTAATTTTTATGTGCTTGTGCATAAAATATCAAGTTTTTTATCTATGTTTGTCAAAACAGGCGAACCGGTGTCAGGTAATCGTAATGAAATACAGTGTTAAAACATTTTATCGCAAAGAAGAACTTCCTCCCATGGAAGAGCGTAATTTTTTTCATTACGCTTCTGCATTCGACTGGTATAGTAAGTCGCCCACCTACACACCCTTTATGATCGTTGCCTTTGATGGCGAAAAGCCGGTCGCTTCCCTGTTTGCCATCATCATGCGAATAAACCGCTTTTTCCGGGGAAAGCTTTTTAAGCGATGTTTTATCACGCAACAGCCCTCCTTCTTCGAAGAAAATCTCCCGCAGATTGATATTTTCCAGACCCTTATTACACACCTTGTAGAAGAGGTGAAACACAAAGTATTTCTGATACGATATGATAACCTGGGAAATGCCATCTTCGGCTATAAGGGTTTCCGGGAAAATAAATTCTATTCCGTAAAATGGATCAACATACGGAATTCCTTGCAGCGAAAACGAAAGATATGGGATCAATTGTCGGCATCGAGGAAGAACCAAATCAACAAAGCAGTGAAAAGGGGAGTAACAATGGAGGAGTTTGTCACCGAAGAGAATCTGCCGGAAATATACAAGCTGATCAAGGATACAAATTACAAAAAAATATCGCGTCGCTTTCCTCCATACCAGTATTTCGAGAATTTTTTCTGCCATTACGTGAAGGAGGAAAAAGGAAAAATTGTTCTCACTCGCCACCAGGGTAAAATTATTGGAGGAGCTATTCTGGGATTTGAAAAAAAGGATACCGTGTATTGCCTCTACTACTGGGGAAAATCTAAACGGTACAAAATGCTCTATCCCACCATCTTCACAATCTATTCCGCGATGAAAACAGCCGAAAAACATGGTTTCCACTACTTCGATTTTATGGATGTGGGATTCCTCCATAAAAATGCCGGCAGATCCCGCTTCCTGTTACAATTTGGAGGAAAACAAAGAGCCACCAGGCGTTGGTACAGATTCAACTGGGGACTGCTCAACTTCTTTGCCAATCAGATATACGACTGAATATGAATTGGCATGCAAAATATGCAAACAAACGCAAAGAAAATCCCTCTTTTACCGGCTATCAATCCTTTAAATACTAAACTATTTTAAAAATGAAATATTTCCCATGAAATTATTTGGAGAAATACAGAACACGTTGTATATTTGCATCGTGTTTTTCATGGTATTAGATTTAAGGTTAACAATGAAGATTGGTTGTCGTGAGACAACCATTCCTTTTTTATACAAGTCTATGTTCCTCAAATGGTTTTAACCCACCCTATTTTTTGTTGCTCCCCCTAAATTTCATTTATTTGTATTTTTCCCACAAAGCATCGTAGATGATTTTCCGGGATCGGCTAATCAGCTCGGGAATATCGGACTCGGTCAGTCCCTCGGTGGGTATAGGTTCATGGATGATCAACTCCATTTTTGAAGGGTGCAGCCGAAGTGTGTTCCTTTTTAACACATCGTACGGCCCATTGACTGTCAACGGTACAATAGGCAACTTCAAATCAAGGGCTATGTGATAGGCGCCCCGCTTAAAGGGACCCATCTTGCCGGTATGCGAACGGGAGCCTTCGGGAAAAACCACCATCGATACACCATCCACTATTTGTTCTTTTGCCTTTTCGATGGAAGCCGTACGTTTTGCGACGTTCGTGTTATCCACAAAAACATGGCCTGCCTTTTCCGATGCAAATCCCACAAAGGGTATTTTTCGCAAGCTCTGCTTCTGCATCCATTTTACATTCTGATTGAGAAAACCGTATACGAGAAAAATATCAAAAGCGCCCTGATGATTGGCCACGAAGATGTACGACCGGCGAGGATCCAACTTCTCATGTCCCCTTGATTTAACTCTGCAAAGAGCCAGCCAGCAGGTCAGACGCGACCACCACCTGGGCGGATAGTATCCCCAGAACCTGCTTCCAAAAAGAGGGGCCATGGCCATCACCAGGAGGGCTGTAAGCAAAGTAAGCAGGAAAAACAGCGGCCCGAAAATGATCCACTGGTATAAAAACAACACGATTTTTTTCACTTTTTCACATTACTCATCATAAACATGCAAAAATAATTATTTTTACACATCATCGGAGTATAAATTGGGTTCTTTTTCCCGAGTGAATAGCTTTTTCCCACATTAATCCATTTTTTATCCTGATTTATTTCCTTATTTGTTGAATTTTGTGTTTATTTGCGTTACGAAATCAGTAACATAATTATTATTCACACATGAAAGAATTTGCAAAATACATCGGCGTACTTGTAATGCTTATTGGCGTTGCATTTTTGGTTATACCTTTTTTTATGGCAACAACCAATAACACAAACCTTATCATCGGAATGGTACTGGTTGTTGAAGGATTGCTGGGTCACATTTATGTGAACAACATGAAAAAAGGAAACATAATCAGCAACATCCTCTGGGCAATTATCTTATTGGTTGTACCGTTTGTAATTTTCTTCTTTTCAAAGAAAGCAGCCTATTCGGAAAAAGAGATTAGAGCTTACAATTAACCAGTCACGATGTATCTCCAGTACACAAGCCCCGGATTCTCATCCGGGGTTTTTTGATTTAATCTGTTCCTGTCTGATTGTTGCAATATCTTTCTTCGTCTTTTAACCCGATGAGCCTGCGGTTAAATATCAAAATATTTTGTCCGCATAAACTCAAGCGCTTTTTGCATATCTTCCGGGGTATCGATGCCCATGGTTTCGTGCTCGGTGACCGCCACCTGAATTCGAAATCCATTTTCTATCCACCGGAGCTGCTCAAGGGATTCTGCCTTCTCGAGGAGCGACTGCGGCAGCTTTGTTATTTCCTCCAGGACATCGGCCCGGTAACCGTATACGCCGATATGTTTGTAAAAGCGATGCCCGCGGAGCCACTCGTCGGGGTGCACATCGCGAAGATAAGGGATTACTGAGCGACTGAAATAGATGGCCTCACCCTTCTTATTGAGCACTACCTTGGGAGAGGAGGGGTTGCGCAAAGCCACAATTCCGTCAGCTTCGGAGAAAGGTTTCACCAGGGTCGCCAATTGTACCGAAGAAGAATGGAAACAGTTCTTCAGCAAGGTGATCTGACCGGGGTGAATAAATGGTTCATCTCCCTGGATGTTTAGGATGACATCGAACGGTCGGTCAATCTTCTTCATGGCTTCGCAACAGCGGTCGGTTCCGCTGCGGTGAAACGCAGAGGTCATCACCACCTCTCCTCGGAAAGATTTTACAGCTTCGTAAATACGTTCATCGTCCGTGGCCACGTACACCTCATCCACTGCCTTTTTCACCTGCTCATATACCCTTCTGATCATCGGCTTGCCATCCATATCGGCAAGGGGCTTGCCGGGAAAACGGGTTGAAGCATATCGCGCCGGAATGATGGCAACAACCCTTACTTTTTCTTCACTTCCGCTCCACATACAATTGAAAATTTTCATATCGTTTCACCAGTACCGCATCGCCTTTCTCCACAAACCCCTTCACGGAAACAGCATCGTAATAGACTCCATCCACGGTCACCTTCCCCGAAGGACGGAGAACCGTAGCTGCCGTACCGGTCCTGCCCACCATGACTGCTGGCTCCATGGGAACGGAAACATATCCCTCCTGATCGGCATGCAGGGCAACCCTATTCAGGATTCCCGGTTTTCCGATGCGACTCGATAAAAAGAGGACAAGGCCTACACTCATCCCCATTCCGCCCAAAACAATCATCACTGCCCGGAAGAGTTCTGTAGCCGGCAATCCTTCAAAATTGAAGCGGATGTTTCCCACCAGCGCGAGAACCAATGCCAGAAAAACAAAGATGATCCCCACTATTCCGGTCACACCGAACCCGGGAACGACAAACAACTCAAAGACGATCAGAATAAGTCCCAATACAAAGAGCAACACCTCCCAGTTCTGGGCATATCCGGTAAGGTACAACGGCGTAAAATAGAGTATGGCTGCCGTGATGGCTATTGCTGTTGGAAAACCAATACCCGGTGAATGCAGTTCAAAATAGATGCCCCCGATGATAAACATGATCAACAAAGCCTGCACCACCCCGTTGGTGAGAAAGCCCCTGATCATGTCGTAAAAGGTGGGATTATAGGTCTCGAGTTTATAGTCGGGATATCCCAAAAAAGTTACGATCACTTCGTGAACGCTTTCCGCAATGCCATCGCAGTAGCCCAGCTCCATAGCCTGACTTGCCGTCAGGGTGAGGATTTGTGTGGAATCCGCATAACCGGGAACCACGATTCTTTCGTCCACCATAGCCTCAGCTATAACAGGATCGCGTTTCCATTTTGCAATGGTATCGCCTTGTTCAATCGTCACCACTTTGCCGTGGCTTTCCGCCGTGGCACGCATGATGCCGCGCATATAAGACTGGTACTTATCGGGTGCTTTGGCTCCGTCACTGCCATCAACCACCGTAGCGGCACCAATGGAAGCACTATTACGCATAAAGATACTGTCGCAGGCTATGGAAATAAGCGCTCCGGCCGAAGCAGCATTGTTATCGATGAACACATATACGGGCAGTGGAAAATTCAAAATTGCCGTCCGCATTGAGTCGGCTTCCAACACACCACCGCCATAGGTATTCATATGCAAAAGTACGGCACGGGCATCTTTTAATATTGCTTCGTGGAGGCCGTTCTGCAAATAAATCCAGGTGTTGCTGCCGATATTTTCTTTGATGTTGATCCGGTAGATCGTCGCCTTTTCGCCTTGTGCATGAAGGCTGAATATAATTAACAACCCTGTCAGGACAAGATATAAGTGCCGCAATTTTTTCATTTTTAACAGGTATAATGTAACAAAGATAATAGAAATTGCTTTTCATTGATCAATTTCATTAAAAATGTGTATATTTGTAATTCAATTTATCAGTATGAACACTATTTTACTTAGTATAGGATCCAACACATTCGCCAAAACCAACATCGACAAAGCCAAGCGAATGCTTACCCGGCTTTTCCCCGAGATCATTTTTACGCAACCCGTCCTCACTGAGCCCGAAGAAGAAAAATATTCTTTCCTTTTCCGCAATATTCTGGGCAAGGCACAAACAGAGATGACGTCCGATGAGGTTATCGACAAAATCAAACAGACCGAACGTGCAGTAGGACGCTCACCAAAAGACAAATATCTGGGAAAAGTAATCATCGACATCGATCTCATACAGTACAACAGCGAAATACTGCGCCCCGGAGACTTTCAACGCGACTATGTGCAACAGTTGCTTACAATGCTCCAGCCAGCCGATATACCGGCAACAACAGATACAACACCCGTTATGCCGGCC